>NZ_JBCEWQ010000003.1:0-143213 GCF_038448545.1 Streptomyces sp. CLV115 | reverse complement strand
CCCATCGCGTGAGCCCGGCCCCGGAACCCGCACCCCAGCAGGGCGGGTGACCACGGGCGGGACGGGACCGGGTGGCGGAGGAGGCGGCTGCGGCAGCGGCGACGGCGGCCCGGGCATCGGTCCGGGGGTTGGCGCCGGCGGCACCGGGTCGGGGTACGGATTCGTCATCGGGGGCCTCCGAACGGTTCGGGTGGATCTGCCTCCACCGTCTCCCGGAGCGGCTGCCCGCGCTCGGCGAGTCCGGGCGTGCGAGTTCCGGATGACCGGCCGGGGCGGGCGGGCGTACTGAGGTCAGAGCAGAACGGCGGCTGCCGCGTCGAGACCCGGCCCGGGGCTGGAGAGCACCGGGATGCGGGTGACCGTACGGGTGACCGCGCCGGCCATGGACGCCTGAGCCAGCACGATCACATCACAGTCCGTGACCGCATCGGCCGCGGCCGCGACGAGGTCCAGAAAGCCGTCCCGGTCGCCGGCCTCGAAGCGCGCCCAGGCACCGTCCACCACGACCGTACGCACTTCGACGGCCCGCTCCCCCGCCTCTTCGGCGAGCAGCGCGAGGGTGGGTGCCAGCGTGCCGGTGATCGACGCCAGCACCACCACGCGGTCCCGTGCCGCGGCGGCGGCCGCCATCGGACGGTCGACGCGCAGCACCGGAACACCGAGCGTCGCCGACTCCCCTTCGGCGACGGCGCCGATCGTCGAACAGGTGCAGAGCACGGCGCGGGCGCCGTCCGCGACGGCGCCCGCGAGCAGCGCCCGGACATCAGCCGCCACCGCCTCGGGGCCCGACTCCCTGGCCCTGGCGAGCAGGTCCTCGTGCACCAGGTGGTGCAGCGCGAGTCCGGGATGGCGGGCATCCCGGAGTGCGTCGAAGACCGGTATGTGGACCGGGGAGGTGTGCAGCAGCGCGAGCGTCATCTGCCGACGGTACAGCCCCGGCCGACATGGCCGACGTGGCCAACATGACCGCCGTAGCCAACATGGCCGACGTGGCCGCCGTAGCCAATATGGCCGACGCCGGTCAGTACAGCTCGGGACGGGCCTTGAGCTGCGTCTTCGCCTGTTCCACCAGCCCGGCCGGGGCCTCGGGGGCCTGGTCGGGGTGGCGAAGCGCCCACTTCGCCGCGTACGGGCAGAGCGGCACCACGGGCACACCTTCCCGGGCCGCCATGGCGTAGAACTCCTGGACGAGGGCGCCCGCGACGCCCTTGCCCTCGTGGCCGGGCTCGACGACCGTGTGCACGGCGACGAGCGCGGCGGGGTCACCGTCCATCACGAAATACGCGATGACTCCGGCGGCCTTGCCGCTCTCGTACGCGAGCAGGTTCCCGCTCGCCCGGTCGTCGCGGATGTCGAGCTCGATGCGTTCGCTCTGTTCTGCCATGACGATGCTCCCTGCGGTGGCCGGAACGGATCAGCGCGCCGCCGGCACGGCGTGCGGGCTCCGCTCGGTGTCGGTGCCGGGTACGGGTGCCGAGGCGTCGGCTCCGACTTCGATGATCCGGTTGTCGGCGTCGACGTGCACGACGCGCGGCTTCAGACCGCGCGCCCCGGCGTCGTCGACCTGGGCGTAACTGATCAGGATGACCAGGTCACCGGGGTGGACGAGGTGGGCGGCAGCGCCGTTGATGCCGATGACACCGGAGCCGCGCTCGCCCTCGATGACGTATGTCTCCAGACGGGCGCCGTTGTCGATGTCGACGATGTGCACCAGCTCGCCGGGCAGCAGATCCGCTGCCTCCATCAACGCGGCGTCGATGGTGACGGAGCCGACGTAGTGCAGATCGGCCTGGGTCACCGTGGCTCGGTGGATCTTGGACTTGAACATCGTGCGCAGCATCGAGGTACTCCTGGAGCTAGGCTCCCTGCCTGCGTTTTTGCAGGTCAAGGGCATTTTCCCTACCCTACAACGAGTCGCATGTTAGGTCAGCTTTCACCAGGTTTTTGAGGACTGATGCTGACCAATTGCCGACTTTCCTGACGCACCGTCAGCCCTCGTGGGAGAGCTTCGCCCGCCCTCTTGGACCTCACCGTGACGACTACACAAGCCTACGCAGCAGCCTCCGAAGGGTGTCCGTGATCACCGTCACTCCGGCGGTCTTCACCGAGGGCAGGAGCGAGGGCGGTCACCAGGGATCCGGGCTCCGCACCGCCTTGGGTCAGCCGGCCCAGGCACCTTTACGCCCCCCTTCAAAAGAGGAGGCCTCAATGGTTCAACAGAATCCGAGGGACCGAAGCAACGCGGCAACACAGCCGCGGATCGCCGGTCAGCCAGATCGGCGATTCTCATAACCATGGTTCCAGCTCGTCCGGTGACTCCTGGTGGTGACACAGGGCGAGCGTCAAGGAGCCATCTTGCCCGTGGAACCGCAGTCACACTCCGACGAGACCCGCCCCGGTATCAACTCGTCGGGCAGGCGTCGCAGAGTCGAGCCCCTCCTTGTGAACACTTCTGAGGTCGCCACGATGCTCAATATGTCCACAAGCTGGGTCTACAACTGATCGTTTCAGAATGAAGTTTGTTGTGGGGTTTGGCAGTTGGATGGTGTGTCGGCAAGATTTGTTGAGTGTCTGCTGATCTTGTGCCCGATGGCCTGTGGGAACGTGTGGTCCCGCTGTTGCCTGTTCGTCCGCCTCGGTGGCATCGGTATCCCGGGCGGCCGGCGGATGACCGGGCTGCGTTGCGGGGCATCGTTCACGTGCTGTGCAAGAGCGTGAGCTGGCGGGATGTTCCGGCGGAACAGGTCGGCTGCAGCGGTGTGACGGCCTGGCGTCGGCCGCGGGACTGGACCGAGGCCGGTGTCTGGCCGCAGCTGCACGAGGTATTGCTGGCCGAGCTGCGGGCCGCGGGACTGTTGGACATGAATGACACGGCAGTCGACGGCTCTCATGTCCGGGCCCTCAAGGGGGGCTCACACCGGACCTTCGCCGGTCTACCGCGCACGTCCGGGCAGCAAGCACCACCTGATCACCGACCGGCACGGCACCCCCTTGGCCGTCTCGTTGACCGGCGGAAACCGGCACGACGTTACTCAGCTGATGCCGCTGCTCGACGCGATACCCCGCATCCGCGGGACGCGCGGGAGGCCGAGGCACCGGCCGGGCCGGCTGTTCGCCGACCGCGGCTACGACTACGACAAGTACCGCCGCCTCATCCGGGCCCGCGGCATCGCACCGAAGATCGCCCGCAAGGGCACAGCCCATGGTTCCGGCCTGGGCAGGACCCACTGGGGCGTCGAGCGGACCTCGCATGGCTCCACCAGTTCAAACGGCTCCGGATCCGGAGCCGGTACGAGATACGAGCCGAACTCCATCTGGGACTCCTCCAACTCGCCTGCAGCATCATCTGCTTGAGACGACTCAGAACCTCATTCTGAAACGAACAGTCAGCCAGTCCATGCCCATCTCCAGGCGCACTGCTTTCGGCCGGATTCCGCGTCCACTTTGATCCGGCGTTGCGGCTTCTTGAGAAACCTTGGCCCCACTCTTCATCCAGTCGGTGGCAGACTCAACAGGGTGGTCGTGTACCTGATGTCCAGCAAAGCACCGACAACCGCACCAGCATGCCGCCGCTGCTAGCCTGGCGGCATGGAAGCAATCCTGGTCAGCGCGTGCCTGCGCGGAGTGCCGTGCCGATTCGACGGACGTCACAAGGCTTCGCCAGAGATCGATGAGGCAGTTGCCGGTCGCGACGTTGTCTCCTTCTGCCCGGAGGTCGCGGGCGGGCTCATGACACCGCGGCGGCCTGCGGAGCTGGTGGGCGGCGACGGGCACGACGTGCTCGACGGGACAGCACGGGTCGTCGAGGACACCGGGCGCGACGTGACAGCACAGTTCATGGACGGAGCAGAACGCGCCCTCGCGGCGGCGCAGAACGGAGGCTGCACCGAGGCACTGCTGATGCCGCGCAGCCCCTCGTGCGGACGTGGTGCAGTGTACGACGGGTTGTTTGCCGGGAGGCTCGTGCCGGGAGACGGGGTGACGGCGGCGTTGCTCGAGCGGAACGGGATCACCGTGCGACCCGCACCCGGAGTGTGAAGCCGCCTCGCCCTGCGATCGCGTTGGCACGGGAGTTCTACGGCGGCGCGCGTGGCGGAGCAGCTGTGCTCGATGCCCGGGACGGCCGCGGTGAGCTCGCGGGTCAGGCCCTGTCCTGGCGTGCCGGTGCTGCGGGAGGTGCTGGTGGGGTCGTTGTGTCGTCGCACGTCGTACCCCTGATGTCGGCCTCCGGGAATGTCACGGTTGACCGCCGAGGGCCGTGGGTGTCCAGGTCCGGGGCGGGTGAAGCCGGTGGCGCCGTTGGCTTGGACTTGACCGGGCGTTGTCAGGCTGTTGGGTGCGTGGGTGCCTGACGGTGTGCCGAGGTGTGGTGGGGCCGGGTGCCGGCCCTGGGCTCAGGCCGTGGCAGGTCGGCCGGTGACGCCGGTGATCTGCTCCCAGATGGTGAAGCGGACGGCCATTTCGGCACGGTGTTGGGTACCGGTCGCCAGGAGGCGGTGGGGTCGGAAATGGGGGTGAGATGCCGCTGAATGCGGCCAGGAACCGCTGCGCGGCGCCCACGCTGCGGAAGCCTTTCATCGCGCGTTCGCGCTGGCGGGTGGGCTGGTGGCTGTTCTCGGCCCGGTTGTTCAGGCCCTTGTGGGACCGGTGCTCGACCGAGGGCATGACCTCGCGGTGGGCCGCGCCGTAGGAGCGGAGCCTGTCCGTGACAATCACTCGCGCCACCGCGCTTGTTTTCGTCAGCAGCGTGCAGAAGAAGCACCGGGCAGCAGCCTTGTCCCGGCGGCTCTGCACGAGAATGTCGAGCACGTTGCCATCGGCGTCGACGGCCCGCCACAGGTACTTCAGCTCACCGCAGATCACGAAGACCTCGTCCAGGTGCCACTTGTCGCCCGGCTGCACACGCCGGCGGCGCAGGCCTGCCCGAACTTCGTACACCAGCGGCGGACCGTCTCGTGGGAGACGAGCACGCCGCGCTCAAGCATCAACTCCTCGACCTCGCGGAACGACAGCGGGAAACGGAAGTACAGCCACACACAGTGGGAGATGATCTCCACCGGGTACCGGTGCCCCTTCTACGACGGCGGCGTGCTGTCCACGGACGACACCTCCCAGCACGACCAATCAGAAGATCACCTCATCCGGTCAGCCAACGTGACAGTGCCCCTGGGAGACCCGCGAGGCCGCCCGGGCAGATGTCTTCCGTTACATCGAGATCGAGCACAACCGCAGCCGACTCCGCAGACACCCCGAGTACGGGTGCGTCACCCCGCTCGAAGAGCGAGCGACGACATCATGTTCGCCGATGGCAACGTTGCTCGCGCTGCCGAGCATTTATCACCTTCTGTGTCGCGTGGTTCGTTCGGTGTCGGACACCGAACGAATGAAGGCGATCGTGCGTGAACGCAAGCCTTCGCGGCGTGCCTCGATGTGGTCGTCGACAGGGAGGTCGAATCCTTGTCGGATCGGCTTGGCGTTCACCCTGACCGCACAGTCGAGATCGGTGCACAGGAGAAGGCCGAGGGCGTTCAGGCGTTCGCGTTTGTCGCGTGATGGGCGTCGAGCGGTGAACAGCGAAACCTCGTTGAACCGGCGGGAGGACCGGCACAGGTCGCACATCACTGCGCGCGATCCGAGTGCGGCTTCATTCGGCGCCTGCCGCAGCAGCATGCCCAACGCCTGGCCGTCGGCTTCGGTGACGAGGTAGGCGAGCTTTGGAGCACGCAGATCCCGCCACCCGAGGTATTCGATCCGATGCCACCGGACGTCGTCGAACCAGACGGGAAGTCGGACGCTCTTTTTTTCGGCGGGGTCCCGGTTCACGAACGCGCCGCGAACCTCTTCCCTGGTCATGGGGCGCACTGCTTCTCCTGACGAGCTGAAGGAATTATGGACGTGGAGATGTCGGTGTTCTGTCACACGACGCAGGAAGGCGGGGCTCGGCCGCAGCGCGAGTGGCATGCGAGTCCGATCCACTGCCGGGTATTGGCTCTCTTGCTCCCTTGTGTCATGTCCCTCACTCGTGCTCCCTTGGCCGACGGCTGTGACGGAAGGGTCGGAATCACTTACGTCACCATGGGCGTACTTAGTACGCGTCACCGGTATGCAGCATACGCATGGGGGTGCCGCTGGTGACAAATGCATTTCGAATGCGTTGTACCGCCCGTCGCCCCACCCATCTCATCGGCGCGTTTGAATTTCGTCACGTATGCAAGGTGTGACGAAAAAGAGGGTGGTGATGCCGGAGGAGATGGTCTGCGCGGCCTGCGGGAAGGGTCTGGAACATGCGGAGCGGGGTCGGCCGCGAGTTTCTGTCCCCCACCTGCCGGACGCGGGCCTACCGCGCGCGAAAGGCGGAGGATGCGATGGAGGCGAGCAGCGCGGAGGGCACGGAGAACCGCGTCCCGGCGGACGAATCCGGCACGCCCCATTTCACTGCCGTACGCACTCCAGCCGGGCACTCGCCGCCGACAGCGAGAGCACCTTCTCCGCATTCGACGGACTCGGCCTCGACCCCGCCGACGCCTTCCGCTACATGTTCATGTTCGCCTCCTACGTCCAGGGCGTTGCCCTGACCTACGTCGGCGACGTGGAGGCGGATCGACCCGAGCGACTCAAGGCGGCCCGCTCCAACCTCCGCTTCCAGGACCGGCGCGTCGCCGCCCTCGGAGCCCAGATCGTCGAACCGCAGTCATGGGCGCGATCAACGCCACGCGTTGTCGCACAACTGGTCCTCTGTCGCCTGGACATCATCCGGCTGACCAGCCCACGCCGGCGGTGCGTGGCGCTCATCGTGACGTTCGTGACCGCGACTGCCGGGACCGTGGCCCTGCCGGGCACGGTCGGCTCTACGTCGAAGCTCCGGAAGGTGGTGCCGGTCGGAGGTCGGCAGCGCGGGCCGGTTGAACCGCCGGGCGAGGACAGCGTTCACGCAGTCGGCCAGGTCCAGCTCTCCTGGCCGAGGTGGCGGCGCTTGATGGTCAGGTGCCGGGATTCGGCTCGGATCCGCTGTCCAGGCAGCAGCGGACGAAGTTCTGGATGACCGGATTGCTGTCGTCGGTGGGGGACCACGCCACCGCGAGCCGGCTGGGGCTGACGCCGCTGACGGGGCGGTAGGTGATGCCGGGCCGGGCGTAGAAGCGGGCGGAGGAGGCAGGGCAGAGGGCGACGCCGTAGCCGTTGGCGATCGCGCTGAGCCAGTCGTCGGGCTGGTCGGCGACGGCTCCGATGCGGATCGGGTGCCCGTCGCGCTCGTCGGCGGCGAGCCAGTAATTGCGCCACTGGCCCGTCTCCGCCGGGGCCGCCACGAACGGCTCGTCCCACAATTCCCGGAAGGGGATCACGTCGCTCGCGGCAAGCGGGTGTGCCGAGGGCAGCGCGACCCAGCGGGGCTCGGTGAGCAGGGTCGCCACCCGCATGTGCTCCTGGCCGGGGAAGGGCAGCCGCAGCAGAGCGACGTCGACGTCCCCGGTGGTGAGGCCGGCCGTCGGGTTCGACCAGGTGGCTTGCCGCATGTCGACCCGCCAGCCCGGTCGGGTGCGGGTGAACTCGGCGACGATGCGCGGGGTGGCCTCGTTGGCGGCACTGGCCAGGAAGCCGACACGCAGCATCCGCTCGGCCCGGCTCGCCGCACTCCTCGTCTCCCGCAGCGTCGCGTCCCAATCGGCGAGCAGTCCGGGCGCCCGCGCCGCCAGGGCCCGGCCCCCCGCCGTGAGCGCCATGCCGGCCCTGGACCGTTCGAACAAGGGCACGCTCAGCCGGCTCTCCAACTGCCGGATCTGCTTGGTCAGAGCCGGCTGGGAGACGAACAGCCGCTCCGCGGCCCGGGTCAGGCTTCCCTCCTGCGCCACGGCGAGGAACGAGCGCAGGAGCCGGTTGTCCACATCCATTCCATCAGGTTATAGAAGCTGGTATTGGACGCAAGCGGGGATCCCCGGCGAGCCTGGATGACCAGGGATGCGGAGAGCGGATCGCCGCCACGCACGACTCGTTACAGTACGAAGGAGCCTCATGTTCATCGCCTATGTGATCGTCACCGCCGCGACCATCGCGGCCAACGCCGCGATCGCCGCCGCGGACTTCGCGAAGGCCGAATTCGTCCTGGCCAACTCCGCCGAAGTGAACCTCCCGCGGACCTGGCTCCCGCGGCTCGCCACGCTCAAGGCCGCCGGGGCGGCAGGGCTCCTGGCCGGTCTCGTGGGTTTCCGGGTCCTCGGCCTCGCCGCAGCGACGGGCCTCGTCCTCTTCTACGTGGGTGCCATGGCCGCGCACGTTCGCGCCCGGGTCTTCCACAACATTGCCTTCCCCGGCACCTACCTGGCCCTGGCCGTCGCGTCACTCGCCCTCGCTGCTGGCCGCTGAGCCTGACTCTGCCCGGGATCTTGAGATGAGACATCGATGCTCCGCCGCGCGCGATCGGCTGCGATGCCGTCCAGGACACCGGCGAGACCTGAGGTGAACAAGGCGTCGAGTTCCCAGGGGTCGGCGCCCGCGCGTATCGCGCGGGCGGGCCGAGGGCACGCCTCGGGTTCATACAGCGGGTTCTGTGCGTGGATCGAGGCTTTGGCTTCATGCTTCGCGGCGGTACTCGACCGATGCTCCGCCTCCGGGCCGCTGACGAGGATCAACGCCACGCAGGGGCACCAGGTTGGTCTTGGACGTCACATGCCGGTAGAGGGACATCGTGCCCGTGCCGAGTTCCATGGAAGTTCCTGTATTTGGCCACCGTCATCGACCTCGCTTCACGCCGCCTGGCCGGCTGGGCGACATGGCCCGTGTCCAAGATTCCGAGTCAAGGCCTCCTGTCCCGGATCGCGCCGCCGATGACCGTGCCCACCGTGACCCGGCCCCGGTCGGGTGATTCAGTACACCCTCGACGGAGGCGACGGCACGGACTGCCGGCTCATCACCACCGTCTGCGAACCGGACCAGGCCCCGCTGCCGAACTGGCAGCCCTCTACCACCAACGGTGGGAGATGGAGAGCACCCTCTGAGATCGGCCAGATCGACTCGGCGGCGTCCGGCGGGCCAATCCTGGGGTTGGCGCCACCCCGGCTGGCCCAGCAGGGTTGATCAGGCCCGGGGCGTGGAAGGGGCCCAGAAGCACGGCACCGCAGGTCAGAGTGGTGATCCATGATGGCCAGCCCCGTTTGGGCAGGGATCGTTCTTTCGGGCTCATCTCGTTGCCGGTCGTCGGCTGAGTCGGCCAGTGGCCTCTCGCGCCCCGTGTGAGGGCGGCCGGATCAGCAGGCGGAGGCCCCGGTGGGGGCCTGCAGGTCGTGCGAACGTTCGCAGCCGCAGGAGCAGCGGGAAGCCGTCCGCCTCCTGCGTTTCTGCAGGTAGGAGCGGTTTTCGGGTGACGAGTAGGTCCAGCCCATCAGGCATCTCCGTTCGGCGGGACGCGTAGGGCCACCCTGTACCCGTCGTTCGTGGTCGTGCCCGCTTCGAGGGTGCCGCCCAGGAGTTCGGCTCGTTCTCTGAGACCGATCAGGCCCTGGTGGGAGCCGGGGAGGGGAAGGGCGGGACGGGTGGGGGGTGTGTTCGTAACGGTGACGACGAAGGCGCCGGGCTCGTGGCGGAGGCATACGGTCGCGGTGGCGCCGGGTGCGTGCTTGCGGACGTTGGTGAGCGCTTCCTGGACCGTGCGGTAGATCGCGCGCTGCACGGGCGTGCCAATGTCATGGGGAAGCTCACCGGTCAGTTCGGTTTCGATGCCGCTCGTCGTGATCAGCTTGTGCAGGTCGGCCAGGGTTGGCTGGGGGGTCAGCTCGGTGGCGTGGCCGCCCGAGGCACGCAACAGGGTGACCATGTGGCGCAGTTCGTCCAGGGTGTCGACGCTGAGGGAGCGGATGGTGCGGGCGCCTTCCTTGGCGTCCGGATCCCTGGTGGCGACTTGGAGTGCGCCCGCCTGGACGGCGATCAGACTGACCTGGTGGGAAACGACGTCGTGCATCTCGCGGGCGAGCTGGGCGCGTTCGCGGGCGAGGACGGCTTGGGAGTGCAGGAGGCGTTCGTGTTCGCGGGCCCCCTCTATCTCGACGAGCCGGAGTGCCAAGTCCCTTCGGGCCTGGACGAGTTGGCCCAGCAAGACGGGCGCGACGGCGGTGGCGAGAGGGTAGAAGAAGTAAACGACGGTCCAGGTGTGTTCGTGTGCGGAGACGTCTTCCAGAGGCCAGGGGGCAGCGGAGGCGAGCGCGAACAGTACCGCGCATGTGGTGAGCAGGCTGCGGTTGCGGGAGCGCTCAGCCAGTGTGAACAGGGCCGCGAAGGGGGCGAACACAATGTCCCGCATCAGGCTGGCGGGCAGCGTGAGCAGGAACACCGTGAGTGGGAATCGGCGGCGGACTGCGATTGCGGCGCAGGCGAGCGCGGCCATGGACTGAGCGGCGGCGGACGCGGCCTCCAGGCTGAGCAGCACGTCTGCGGCCGCGACGGCAACGACGACGACGTCGACGACTGGGGCGGGGACGCGTGCCCACCAGGGCTTCGGCGCGGTCATCGACCCGGCCCCGGGCGGTGGCGAGTGTCGTCGTCGAGCAGGCCGGCCCGCTGGGCGAGCAGCGCCGCCTGGACCCGGCTGGTCACCCGCAACTTGGCGAGGATCGCGCTGACGTGGTCCTTCACCGTGCCCGCGCTGAGGTGGATCCGGCCGCCGATCTCCGCGTTGGACAACCCCTGTGCGACCAGCACGAGCACCTCGCTCTCCCGGTCACTGAGCCGTCCGACGCGGCAGGCCTCCTCCTGGTCGGCCCCTGCGGCCCCCGGGTGGCTCTGCCAGACCGCCCGGGATGCCTTCGGTGACATCACCACCCCGCCCACCGCCAGCGTCCTTACCGAGTGGGCGAGTTGATCCGGCTCGGTATCCTTCAGCAGGAAGCCTGCCGCACCGGAACGCAGCGCGGTCAAGACGTACTCGTCGGCGTCGAACGTTGTCAGCATCGCCACCACCGGAGGCTCCGGCAGCGCGCGCAGCCGCCCCAGCACGGTCAGGCCGTCCACGTCCGGCATGCGGATGTCGAGAAGCACGACGGCCGGCGTCTCCCGCCGCGCGACATCGACCGCCTCGGCACCAGCAGTGGTGGCGACGACCTCGATGTCTTCGGCTGCGTTCAAGATGAGGCGGAAACCGGACCGCACCAAGGCCTCGTCGTCGACCACCATCACCCGGATCACGTGCGTTCCGCCCTGTTGTAGTCGTCCATGTCGTCTGTGGTGTCGATTGTCACCATGGCGACCGTAGAACCAAAAGCGCCCTGTGAAGCGGCCGCGTAAGCCGCACCCGCCCTTTGGGGGGTACGGCCCAACCGTACGGGGGGAGCGCGGCCGCCCGGCGGCGGGGGCGGACCGGACACCTGCCGGATACCCCGAGCCCGGGCCTTTCTCAAGTCTGGAATCATGACCCAGAACGCAGACCAGACGTCGCTCGCGCCGCCGGCCACGGCACCAGAGACCGTACGCTCCCCGACCGGACGCCTGATCGGGGTGGACCTTGCCCGGGGCCTCGCTGTCTTCGGCATGTACGCCGCACATGTCGGCCCGGATCCCGCCGAGGGCGGTGTCACCGGCCACCTCATGGAGTTGACGCACGGCCGCGCCTCCGCGCTCTTCGCCTTCCTGGCCGGTTTCTCGATCATGCTCATCACCGGCCGCCGCACCCCGAAGACGGGCCGTGCAGGCCGCCAGGCGGTCGCTAAGGTGGTCATCAGGGCCCTGGTGCTGCTGGTCCTTGGCACCGCGCTCACCATGAGCGGTACCCCGGTGCAGGTAATCCTCGCCTACTACGGCCTGTACTTCCTGCTCGTCCTGCCCCTGCGCCGGCTTGCCGCCCGCCCCCTGGCGATCATCGCCATGGCCGGCGCCCTGGTCCTGCCGCAGATCCTGTATATCGGCCAGTACGCCTTCATCGACGCCGAGGTGGGAGGCATTTGGACCTGGCCGACGAACGCCGACGGCCTCTTCTCCCTGCTTATCGCCGGCACCTACCCGGCTCTGACCTGGCTCCCCTTCGTCATCGCCGGCATGGCCGTGGCCCGCCTCGACCTCACCGCCACCGCCGTGCGCATACGACTCGCGCTCGCCGGTGTCGGTCTGGCCGTCCTTGGGTACGGCGGTTCGTTCCTGGCCCTGCACCTGGTCCCCGGCGCGCTGACGGCCCTCGGCCGGTCCGACTCGAGCAATGGTGGGTCGGCCGCGTCGGCCTGGTGGTCCGACAGCTGGGGTTATCCCAGTGGCAACACCACAGCCGATCTACTTGTTGCCTCTCCCCACAGCGAGACCACCCTGTCGATCCTCGCAAATACCGGTGTCGCGATCGCGATCCTGACCGGCTGCCTCGCTGCCGTAGACGCCTTCCCGCGCTTCCATCGTCTCGCCCGCCCGGTCATCGCCGTCGGTTCGATGTCGCTGACGGCATACGTTTTCCACATTGTCGGCATCCGCGCCCTCGGCATCGAGGAGTTGCCCGGATCCCCGCTGCACGTGCTGCTGGGCTTCATCGTGGCCGTGACCGTCCTTGCCACGCTCTGGTCCCGCCGCTTCCGGCGCGGACCGCTGGAATGGCTGCTGGGCAAGGCCACCAAACCCGCCGAGCTGATCCGCTGATCCGGGGTGCCACGCTCTCCGGAGCGCCGCGAGGCGGAGTGGCCTCCCCGGTCCTGTCCAACAACCATCTGCACAAACTGGACGAGATTGTCGAGACAGCTCTGATTTCCGGAGTACACCCGAGGGAAGCGCCGGGCCAGGAACCCGGACTGTCTGGAGGTGCAGAATCTGCTGGCGAAAGCCCGCCGGCGCGGCGACCGGGCCCAGGCCCGTGTGTTGCGTCAGCGGATGGTCAGTCTGCCGAGCGGTCTGTGTGACGAACTCAGGCTGGAACTGTCCCAGGCAAAGACGCTGGTCACTCATGCCCGCACCGGGGCAGCGAGGTTTCTCGGCTACGAGATCACGACCCAGCACAACGGCACGAAGAAGACCGGCCGTTACCGCCGGGTCAACGGTCAGATCGCTCTCCGTGTCCCACGGGACGTGATCAAAGCCAAGCGCGGCCCCTGCCTCGCCCGCGGAGGACCCGCGAAGAAGTCGGCCCTGATCACAGCAGCGAACACGCGATCGTGGCGACCTTCGGGACCGTTTACCGGGGTGTTGTCCAGTACTACCTGCTCGCCGGAGATGTCTTCCGGCTGCACCGGCTGCAATGGGTCATGGAAACCTCCACGCTCAAGGCCCCAGTGGCCAAGCACCGTTCGTCGGTGTCGAAGATGGCAGCAAAACACAAGGCCAGAATCGACACACCCAGCGGGCACCGAGTCTGCTTCGAGGCCCGTATCGAGCGGAGGAACAGGAAACCACTGGTGGCACGGTTCGGTGGGATTCCCCTCCACCGGCAGCGAGCGGCAGAACTCGCCGACCTCGCACATGCCGGATGGCAGCCTTCCGACTGAGCGCGCGTCATGCTCCAACGGCGTCGCAAAGCGGTCGTGGCCAGCGACATCTGCCACGACCGCATCCCCTCGGAACAGCCAGCCAGATCACTCACGCCGTAATCGCTGGAGAGCCGGATGACAGGGAAACCGTCATGTCCGGTTCGGCGGGAGGCCGCGCGGAACAGGACTTGCCTGCGGCGAACACCTCACCGCGCGGCCGACCCAACGTCCTGGCTGACCGGATACCACCGCCTCAGCCACCGCTACGAGCGCAAACCAGAAAACTACCTGGCCTTTCTCGGACTTGCCGCCGCCCACTGCTGCTACAAACGGCTCCTCAAAATGACGATGTAGGACACGGTCCAATACTCCAGCAGCGGTTCGTGTCCTGAGCTGGTGGTTGTCGTTGTGCTGGCATGGAGGGAATGACTGAAGTCCTTTGCTGGACTGCCGAGTTGGATTCAGTGTTCGCCCGGGTGGCGGGCCGGTTCGCTAGGGCGGATCTGCGCTGGCGGATGCGGGACTGTGCCCGCGGCCTGCTGGGACGGGCGACACGCAAGAACGGCTGGCAGCTCGCGGAATGGGCGGGGCACCGCACTCCGGACGGTTTCCAGCGGCTGTTGAACAGCAGCGCCTGGGACGCGGACGCCCTGCGCGACGACGTCCGCGTCTACGTCGGCGAGTGCCTTGGCCCCGATGGTGTGCTGATCACCGACGACACCGGGTTCGTCAAGAAGGGCACCACCTCGGCCGGGGTGGGCCCACCGGCACCTCGGGGAGCTGTATTTCAATAACTGCTCGATGGGCAAGTATCGGTGTCAGGCTGGAGTATGACTTGCCCTCTGCTCTCCAACGCTTCCGCTGCTGGCCTTCGGGCCAAGTTCGATCTGATCCTGCCGCACTTGGACGAGCGCCGCCGTAGGCTCTACCTGGCCAGCGAGGCCGTCGCACTCGGCCACGGCGGGATCACCCTGGTGGCCTCCGCGTCGGGAACCAGCACCGCCACCATCTCGCCCGGCATGGCCGAACTAACCAGGCATCCGGCGTCGGTCCGACGGATCCGGGCGCCAGGGGCCGGTCGGAAGCCGCTGACGGTCACCGACCCCGGTCTGCTTCCGGCACTGGAGTCACTGATCGAGCCGCACTCCCGCAGTGATCCGGTCTCCCCACTACGCTGGACCACATTGTCGCTGCGCACACTGGCCTCGACCCTGACCAGGCAAGGCCATCCGGTCAGTGCCGCGACCGTCGGACGCCTGCTGCACGCTTGGGCTTCAGCCTCCAGGGCACCGCCAAGACCACCGAAGGCGCCCGCCATCCGGACCGCGATGCCCAGTTCGCTCACCTGAACGCTACCGCCACCGCCTTCCTCGAGGCCGACCAACCGGTGATCAGCGCCGATACCAGAGCCAAGGAGTGGCTCGGCAACCGCGGCCGCCCGGGCGCACTTGGCGGCCGAGCAAGAACCCGATCAAGGTGAACTGTCACATGTTCACCACCAGCGACCAGCCGGTGGCCATCCCCTGCGGGATCTACGACATCGCCACCAACACAGGCTGGGGCAACGTCGGAACCGATCACGACACCGCCGAGTTTGCGGTGGAGTCCATACGCCGCTGGTGGCAGCGACGCGGCCGCCACGACCACCCGGATGCCGCGCGGCTGCTGATCACCGCGAATGCCGGCGGCTCCAACGATCCCCGCCGCTGGACGTGGAAGAAACACCTGCACTCCTTCGCGAGAGAGAGCGGGCTGGAGATCACGGTCTGTCACTTTCCGCCGGGCAATTCGAAGTGGAACGAGATCGAGCACCGAATGTTCTGCCACATCACCGCCAACTGGCGAGGCCGGCCGTTGACCAGCTATCAGGTCGTCATCGAGACCATCGCCGCCACGACCACCGCGGGTGGACTGAGTATCGGCGCCGAGCTCGACACGGGCAGCTACCGTCTGGGCACCACCGTCACGCCCGCCGAGTTCCGCGCTTTACCGATCACACCCGGTACGTTTCACGGCGACTGGAACTACACCCTGGCGCCCACCCCGCCCAGGCTTCTCGAGGCGGCGCCGACCAAGCGGCCGATCGATCCTGCCCTGACCACGATGCTCACCGATCCGGCCCTGACAGGCATGTCACGATCTGCCTTCGAACAGTTGGTGGCGGTCTCGGAACCGTACTGGGACGCCCTGGCCGAGGCGGCCTTCAGGCGACGCTTCCATCGCCCACGCAGCTACCTCCACCCGCAAACCAGCAGCTTGGACCACTTCCATCGGCTGCTGGCAGCCGTGTTGCGCCGCCGTAATGCCGTCACCAGCACGCTCCTGGCCCAGTTGCTGGGAGTCACTCGAACCAACCTCTCCAACCAGTTCCAGGACGGCCATCGACTTCTGGACCTCCACCGAATCTCCGTCACCCCGTTGCCCGGATCACCAGCTCGGACTCTGGAGCAACTGCGAGCCCGCCTGTCGCCCGTCGCCAGGCCCTCCCGAAGAGGAGACCTGACAGTTATTCATTTACAGGCCCCCACGGTGCCCGAGTACTGGCGCTGGACGCCCGCCGATCGGGTTCCTTTCTTCAGGAAGCCGGTGTCGTCCACCATGAGCACGGCCTCGGGGTCGCCGAGGTACTCAACGACGTAGTCGCGCAGATCGTCCAGGACCTCGTCGGCATCCCAGTCGGTCCGGTTCAACAGTCGTTGGATGCGGTCCGGCCCGGCATGACCGGCCTGTTCCGCCAGTGTCCAGCCGTTCTTCCGCTCCAGCGGAGCGATCAGTCCCCGCATATACGCCAGTGCCGAATCACGCGGCTCCGCTCTGGCGAACCGGTGCACGAACCGCTCATGCACTGCATTCAGTTCGCCCGCCCACACCCGCGCATCAGCAAGGTCCCCACCCATACCAACGCCCAAGAGCGACCTGCCCAACCGTCACGCAAAACACCGTTTGCAGTACTAACGAGGTGGTGCGTGATAGCGGGTGGGGCATGGCTCGCCTGGCCGTGGCTGAGTGAGCCGTTGTGGGAGCAGTTCGCGACGTTGCTGCCGAAGCGGCCGGTCTTCGATCCGGGGCATCCGCTGGGCTGTCACCGGCGCCGTGTCGGTGACCGGGTCGTCTTCGTCAAGCTGCTGCAACTCCTGCGGTTCGGCTGCTCCTACCAGGTGATAGCTGATGCGACCTGTTCGGCCACGACGATCCGGGCCCGCCGGGATGAGTGGATCCGGTTGGGTGCGTTCGCCCGGCTGAAACAGCTCGCGCTGGAGGCGTACGACCGGATGGTCGGGCTGGTTCTGGACGAGATCGCCGTCGACGGATGCATCACCAAGGTACCCGGGGGTGGTGAGGTCGCGGGGCGCTCGCCGGTCGACCGGGGCAAGCAAGGGCTGAAACGCTCCGGCCTGGTGGACGGATACGGCATCCCTCTCGGCCGTATCCTGGCCGGGGCTAACCACCACGACTCACCCCTGCTCGCCCCGACCTTGGACCTGCTGACCGCCCTCGGACCGCTGCCCGAGGAGGTCACCGTGCACCTTGACGCCGGCTACGACAGTGCCGGCACTCGCACCCTGCTCGGCGAACGTCGCCTGCACGGGCAGATCGCCCGCAAAGGTGGGAAGGCGCCGATCCAGGCCGGCGGGCGGTGGCATGTGGAACGCACTCATGCCTGGCAGAACGCTTTCCACCGCCTCGCCCGCTGCCACGAGCGTCGTGCAAAGGTCATTGACGCGCTCTTCGACCTTGCCGATGCGATCCTCACCGTCCGCAGCCTTATCCGCCGGGTGTGGACCACGCACCGCTGACACACCCGACCCCCCCACCGCCTTTGAACAGCTGATGCAGACACGCCCCCGGGCTTCGGCATCCGCGTGGCAGGTGCCCAGGGGTATGTCGTGTGTGGGGGCTGGTCAGGAGGGGGCCAGGACTGCCACCTCCCAGCCGAACCCCACCACCAGTCGGCCATCCGAGGTGACAGCCACGGCGTGCACCGCTGCGGGAAACACCAATTCCGGTCCGACCTGCTGGCCGGTAGCAAGGTCCCACACCCGCACCGTCTTGTTGTCGCTACCGGTGACGGCGACCAAGCGGCTCTCCACCACGCCCGTCGCCACCGCCAGCACCCGGTCGGCGTGGCCAGTGATGGGCTCGCCCACGGGCCGGCCAGTGGCCAGGTCCCACACCCGTACCATCCCATCATCGCTGCTGGTGACAGCAACTGGACGGCCTTCCACCACGGTCGTCGCCACCGCCCGTACCAGGTCGGTGTGGCCGGTGAGAGGCTCGCCGACGGGCCGGCCGGTCACAAGGTCCCACACCCGCACCGTCTCATCCCAGCTGCCGGTGACCGCGACCGGGCAGCCTTCCACCACCCCGGTCGCCACCGCCACGACCAGATCGGTGTGGCCAGTGAGAGGCTCACCGACGGGCCGGCCGGTCACAAGGTCCCACACCCGCACCGTCTCATCCCAGCTGCCGGTGACGGCAACCGGGCGGCCCTCCACCACGGTCGTCGCCACCGCCCCAACCCAGTCGGTGTGGCCGACGAGAGGCTCACCGACGGGTCGGCCGGTGGCGAGATCCCACACCCGCACCGTCTCATCCCGGCTGCCGGTGACGGCAACCGGGCGGCCTTCCACCATGGTCGTCGCCACCGCCCACACCTCACTGGTGTGGCCGGGGATGGGGGCGCCGACGGGTTGGCCGGTGGCAAGATCCCACACCCGCACCGTCTCATCCCAGCTTCCGGTGACGGCAACCGGGCGACCCTCCACCACTCCCGTTGCCGCCGCGTACACCGGGCCGGTGTGGCCAGTGAGGGGTTCGCTGATGGGCTGTCCGGTGGCAAGGTCCCACACCCGCACCGTCTTGTCCCAGCTTCCGGTGACGGCGACCGGGTGACCCTCCACCATTCCCGTTGCCGCCGCGTATACCGGGCCGGTGTGGCCAGTGAGGGGCTTGCTGATGGGCTGTCCGGTGGTCAGGTCCCACACCCGCACCGTCTCGTCGGCGCTACCGGAAACGGCGACCGGACGGTCCCCCACCACACCTATCGCCACCGCCCGTACCGGGCGGGTACGGCCGGTGAGTGGTTCACCTACAGGCCGGCCAGTGGCAAGGTCCCACACCCGCACCGTCTCGTCGGCGCTACCAGTGACAGCGACTGGACGGTCCCCCACCGTCCCCGTTGCCACCGCACACACCGCGTCGGTGTGGCCGGACAGGGGTTCACCCACAGGCCGGCCAGTGGCAAGATCCCACACCCGCACCGTCTCGTCGGCGCTACCAGTGACGGCGACTGGACGGTCCCCCACCATGCCTATCGCCACCGCACACACCGCGTCGGTGTGGCCGATCAGGGGTTCACCCACAGGCCGGCCAGTGGCAAGATCCCACACCCGCACCGTCTCGTCGGCGCTACCAGTGACGGCGACCGGGCGACCCTCCACCACTCCCGTTGCCGCCGCGTACACCGGGCCGGTGTGGCCAGTGAGGGGCTTGCTGATGGGCTGTCCGGTGGTCAGGTCCCACACCCGGACCGACTTGTCGGCGCTGCCGGTGACAGCGACCGGACGGCTTTCCACCACCGCCGTCGCCACCGCCTCGACCGGGCCGGTGTGGCCGGTGAGGATTTCGCCGAGGGGCCGGCCGGTGGCAAGATCCCAGACCCGAGCCGTTGTATCGGCGCTGCCGGTGACGGCGACCGGGCGGCCCTCCACCACGCCCGTCGCCACCGCACACACCCCGCCGGTGTGGCCGGACAGGGTGTGCCGGAGACGGTGATCGACCATGCTGCCAGTAGCCCACTCCAGCCCCCACCGTGCGGCCGCCGCACCGGCCACCGGTACGGCGGTGATCCGTGCCGACAGCACGTGGTCCCCGTAGCGGGCCGCGTCCAACGCAAGCACCTGCCGTCGCACCTCCGCACTGACATCCCAGTGCACATGCGCTGACGCCCGGTATACCGCCGCCAGCATCAAGTCCCGCCCCGTCGCGCCGTCCAGCGCCGCCAGGACCTGCCCGGGGTCGGCGTTCACCAGCCACCCCGGATCGCTCAACTGCCCACCTGCCACGGCGGGCTCACGGCCCCGACCGCCACTTTGAAGACCATCCGACATGACCGACACGGTAACCGCCCTCGCCCCAGCCAACACGCCCCTCCCCACGCCAAAACAAACTCCGGTAACAAGACACGTACTTCTACGCACACCTCGACCAACCCCGGCCCGACCCACAATGCCCAGCACACTGAACAGAACCGCACCACGGCCCCGAGCCCACCAGCAGTGACCATTCCAACACCCGCAATATCACAGCGAGTAGCGATCTCTCGGACCACGGCCAGACCCAAACGAACCCTTCAACCCGGGCCTGTCCGCGCGGCCTGTAAGCAGGTTGAGCGGGATGTGGTCGCGCCGGGCCGCCAGGCGCTGCTTTCGAGCCACGGCGACGCGGCGGTCGGCGCTCAGGCGCTTGCGGCGAGGAAGTCGTGGGCGCCGCGGAGCGTGGTGCGGAGCTTGCGTTGGGTGGCGCGGCTGTCGAGGAGGACCTCGAGGGCTCCGGGAAGTGCCGTGTCGGCCCGCAGGGCTGGGGCCAGTCGGGAGGGGTCGCGCCCGTCGCGTTGGGCGATGAGGAGGCCGAGTTCGTGCCGGGTGACGGCGTCGGCGCCCGCGAGGGGGTGCACGCCGTGCGCGTCGGAGGCGGCGAGGTCCAGCAGGGCGGCGGCGAGATCGGCGACGTGGACGGGGCAGCGGATGTCGTCGGTGAACAGCGCTCCGTCGCGGCGGCCGGCCGTGAGGTCGTGGACGACGCGTACGTGTGCGGAGTCGAGGCCGCCGATGATGCCTCTCGCCGTTCCCGGACCGGTCCCCGTCCGGCCTCGGTCTCCGCCCCGCGTGCCTGTCTCCCACTGCAAGCGCGGGCCCGCGGGGCAGGGCGCGAACTACGGGCTAACCTACCGGACGCCCGGGGAGAGCGTGCACGGGCTCATCCCCTCGGATACGCGGATGGCGTCCCGCGCGCCTCCCACGGCGGCCCGGTGCGGATCGCGGGCACGACGTACCGCGCGGCCGGGCGCGTCGCCATGGACCACACGGTCGTGTACCTCGGGCCCGATACCGACGTCGCAGCGCTCGGGGGCCACGAGGCCGTGCTCTCCGGCACGGGCGACGACGGCGGCCCGACCGCCGACGACTGGGCCCGGGCCGCCGGCACCGTCAACTACGAGATCGTGACCCGCGTCAGCCTTCGGGTGCCCCGCGTTCACGTCGACTCGGCGCCGCCGCCGAGCAGCGGTCCACCGCCGGCGTCACCGTGGCCGCACGCGCGGCCACGGACTCCCCCGACCTGACAAGGTGTCAGCCGAGTGCCCGACGGCCGGCCTCCGCTCCGGTCGGCAGGTTCGCCGGCCGGAGCGGGTGGAGCGTGGGACCGATGGCCCCGCGGCAAGGCGTCGCGGCTCCGGCGTCTCGCCGGTCCCGGGGTTCCGGTCGCCGCACAGCCGGTGCGGACCGCTCGGGCGCACGGAATCGGGCGGTCCGGGAACGATCACGAGTTCGCGTCGTAGACCCGCGAGCCGCGCAGATAGGTCACCACCACGTTCGTCTCGTGGATCCGACGGACGTCGACATCGAACAGGTTCTGCGAGAGGACGAGGAAGTCCGCGGACTTGCCTGCCTCGATGCTGCCGACGCGCTCACCGAGCCCCATCGCCTCGGCCGGGCGTCGGGTGAAGCTGATCAGCGCCTCCTGGAGAGTGAGCCGCTGCGCGGGGTTGATTGCCTCTTCGCTTCCTCCCGGCGCTTCTCGGGTGACCATCGTCTCGATCCCGGTCCAGGGGTGCGGCATGGGAGCCCCGGCGGGCCAGTCGGAGCCGGCCGAGACGTTTGCCCCGGAGCCCAGGAGGTCCGCGAGCGGCAAGGACCTATCGAGGGCCTTGGCCGACACACAGGCCGCCAAGCTGTCCTGGATGATGCTCGGATACCACAGGTAGGGCGACGCGTCCGCAACAACGCCCAGCTCGCCGAACCTCCGCACGTCGGACGCGTCGATGAACAGCGGGTGCGCGATGTGGAAGACCGGCACCGATCCGTGCCTCTGGCGCATGACCGCGATCGCGTCCAGGGCCATCTTCGTCGACGCGTCCCCCGCCGCGTGGATCTTCACCCCGCGCCCGGCGGAGACCGCTTCCTCGAGTTCGTCGACGAGCCCGCCCAGGTCGTACAGGCATTCCCCGCAACTCGGTCCGTGGGAAGAGCACCCGTCCGACAGGTAGGGGTCCAGCATGGCGGCGGTCCGGGTCATGGGAACGCCGTCGAGGAACACCTTGACGAATCCCACGCGGAGCAGTTCGGAACCGAACCGCTCGGACACCGCAAGCAGCTCCTTGCCGGTGATTCCGGGTTCCGCGAGCAGGGGTCGCGCCACCGTGGACGTCACGACCCTGAGGGTGAGTTCGCCCTCGGCCTCCAGCGTCGAGAGCGTGCGCAGTGCCGACTCCATGGTCGCGGCGTCACAGACGGTGGTGATCCCGACCTCGTTGCAGACCTTCGCGGCGGTCGTGAAGGTGACGCGGTTGCGCGCCTCCGGGTTCTCGATACTGGCGGCGAACGCCTCTTCCGCCACGCGGGACGCCTGTTCCCACAGGATGCCGGTGAGACGGCCCGCCTCGTCGCGAACGTACGTACCGCCCTCGGGATCCGGTGAGTCGTCCATGACCCCCATCGCCTTGAGCGCGGCACTGTTGACCCACCTGTTGTGCTGCGTATCGTCCTTGAGCACCACGGGGCGTCCGGCGGATACCCTGTCGAGCCTGGCGAGTGCGTCGACGTTCGAGAGCTTCTCCATCGTCGTGGAACCGATGACCCCGCCGGCGATCCACGCGTCGGGCCCCAGCTCCTGCGCCCGCGCCTCGATCGCTCCGCAGATCTCGTCGAGTCCGTAGTGCGGTGCGATCTGGAAGTCCCATGCCACCGACGCCCCGCCCAGGCTGAGGTGGGTGTGGACGTCGCAGATGCCCGGCATGACCATCCGGCCGTCCGCGTCGACGACTGTCGTTTCCGGACCGGCCAGTCGCGTGACTTCCTCAGAGCTTCCGACAGCGGTGAACTCGCCGTCGACGACGGCGAATGCCTCGGCCGTGGTTCCCGTCGGATCGGCTGTGAACACGGCGGCGTTGACAACGATCAGATCGGGCGTCTTCCTCATGGTTTCCTTCGCTCGGCCCGACAGGACGTCGGGATCCTTGTCGCCACCTCATGTGAGTGGAGGCGTTGCGTTGTGGTTGATTCGTCGTTCCGTCGATGCGGCGCCGTCGATCGGGCGCCTACGCGGTGGGGGACATGAACGTGGTCGCGTGGACGGCGGGGCGTCGGTCCGTCCACGGCATCGCTTCCTCCAGCTGACTGGCGACCCGCAACAGCGTCGCCTCCGAACAGACCGGACCGGCGAGCTGGACGCCGATGGGCAGGCCCTGCGTGGACTGGGCGACCGGCAGGCTGATCGCGGGGGTGCCGGTCTGGTTGAACAGTGAGGTGAAGGAGCAGACGTCGAAGATCCGCGTGGCCCACTCGCCCGCGCTGAGATCCGCGTTGGCGTCGAGGTGGCCGAGCAGCGGTGCGGGGGTGTTCATGGTGGGTGTCAGCAGGAGGTGGTACTCGGTGAAGAACCGTCCGACCTCGCGCGAGACAGTGTTGAGCGCCGTGAGGGCGGTGCCGAGTTCGACCGCGCTGACCCCGCGGCCGTACTCGACGCATGCCCACGTGGTGCGTTCGAGATTCTCCGGGCCTGCCATCACGCCGGTCAGCGCCTCGATCCCGGCGACGGACTCGGCCAGGAAGGACGACCAGAGCACGGCGTTCGTGTGGAGGAGCCTCTCCCACTCGATGTTCGGCGTCCGGCTTTCGACGTGGTGCCCCGCCGCTTCGAGCACCCTGGCGGCGGCATCGACCGCCCGGGCCACCTCCGGGTCCACATGGCTGCCCGCCCAGGATTCGGTGTGCACGGCGATCCGCAGCCGTCCCGGATCGGCACCCACCTCCTGGACCCACGGGCGCGCGGGCGGGGCGATGACGAACGGATCGCCCGGGTAGCTCACAGCCACCTCGTCGAGCAGTGCCGCGGTGTCGCGTACCGTCCGGGTCACCGCGAGCTCGACGCCCATCCCGTAGAGCCCCTCGGCCGTGTCCGGACCGGAGGGCACCCGGCCCCGGCCTGGCTTCAGTCCGACCAGTCCGTTGCAGGCGGCCGGCACGCGTATGGATCCGCCTCCGTCGTTGGCGTGCGCCATCGGAAGTGCCCCCGCGGCGACGAGCGCGGCCGAGCCTCCGCTGGACCCGCCGGCGCTGTGGGCGGTGTTCCACGGATTGCGCGTCGAGCCGTAGGCCAGCGCCTCGGAGTTGCCGTTGAAGCCCAGCTCCGGCGTCGTCGTCACGGCCAGCGTCGCCAAGCCGGCTGCGCGGAAGCGTTCCATCAGATGCGTGTCGGCAGGAGGCACGTACCCCTCGCCCAGGAGGCGCGTCCCCATGCGTGTCGGCACCCCTGCCGCGTGGCAGACGAGGTCCTTGATCGCGAACGGAACGCCGGCGAACCGACCGTCGGCGGCATGGTCGAGGGGGCGGTCGAACGGTCCCTCGGCGACGGCGTTCAATTCCTTGTCGACAGCGGCGATGGCCTCGGTGGCCAGTGCGGCGACTTCGTCGGCGGTGACCTCCCCGGCGGCGATGACCGCGGCGAGGGCGGTCGCGTCGAGGGCGGCGTATTCGTCGATGTTCATCAAGAACTCCTTCTGCCGTGACGCGGATGTGGCTCGTTGGCCGGCCTGGTCGCCTGAAGGTACGAGTCTGTGAGGTGCCGCACCTCGGCCGAAATGCCGTTCCCCCCGCGCCTCGGATATGCATCTGGCAGCGGAGGCAGGGTAGGCGGGCGCCTCGAAGAGGGGTACAACCGCGTCGAACTCGACGTCGTTCGAGTATCGATATCGCTCTACAAACACGGTCCGCGGGCTTGACACCGCCACGTGACCGCCGTCATGATCCGTCCGATATCGGAGGTTCCGAATGGCCGCGGACGTACAGTGGTGGGTTCGGCTCGCCGGGGAGATCCGCGCGGCCGGCCGCGGTGACGTGCCCGTCGAGGTCCCCCTCCGCGCCGCGCGCGACAAGCTCGGTTTCGACTGTGCCGCGCTGGTCGCCTCCGGCCCTCCGCACTCCGGTGGCAAAACGCACACCGCCGTCGTCAATCTCGACTATCCGGCGGAGACCCTCGCCTACATCACGACGACATACAGCCGGACGTGCCCGGTCCATCGGCTTGCCGTGCGCCGGGGCACACACATGCGATTCGCGGACGTGCCCTTCGACATCCGCGAGACCCGAACGTATCGAGATGCGATCCTGCCCAACGGTTTTCGTGAGGGACTGACTCTGCCGTTGGCGCCGCCCGTCGCCGGTGCGGCGATTCCTGGTTTCGTCGTGATGAGTTCGAGGCACTCCACACCACTCGACGACGAGTCGTGTCTCGCGCTGACGATGTTGTCGCACGATCTCGGCGGCCTCATCGACCCCGGGGCCGAGGCCGATGAGGCCGCGGCCGAGGTGGTCCTCTGGATCACGCAGAACCTGGTCGAGGTCAGGGCCGGAGACCTCGGCCGAGCACCGCTCACCCCTACCGAGCTTCGCCTCGCCGTGCAGCCCGCCCTCGCCGGTACAGGCGACCGCGTCGGATTTCATCACCGTGCCGCCGACGGGACCTGGTGGCGCGTGCGCGCGGTGCGACGGCCGGACGCGGTCCTCGTCCGGATCGGCCGGGCCCCTGCGCTCGACCGCCTCACCAGCCGCGAACTCGACGTCGTCGGCCTGGTCGCCCGAGGGTGGCCCAACGAACGCATCTCCCAGGCACTGGGCATCGCGGTCCGCACCGTCCGAAGCCACATCGAGTCGTCGCTCATCAAGCTCGATTGCCCCAATCGCACCGCACTCGCCCGCACCGCCTTCGAGCGCAAGTTCGACACCCTGTGCGCCCTGCGCGTCGCGCATCGCTGATTGCGGCCACGAGACCATTCACGACCCGGGCACCGACGGCCGGACGCAAAGAAGGGCGTCCCCCTCGCGCCCGGTCATCACGTCCCGATGGAGTGTCGCCAAGAATTGTGTAACAATCCCTGCATCAGCGGCCAGCCCATGATTGACCGGGCAGCGAAAAGTAACGCCAATCGGGCGTAACGGTCGAGCCGGCATCGGACCTACGGGCTCACCTCGGTCGATAGAAGCGCTGCCCACCTGCGTGAAATGCGGGCGCTACGGCAGCAAGGGAAGCTGTCCGACAACCTCTGATGGAACACCCATAGGCGTGAGTTGAGATTGTGCGCCAATCGAGTAAGGCGTCACCCACGAGTTCTTCGGCTTCGGCGATGAGGAGTAACCGAATGACCACGTTCGACCCCGAGGTCGAGAAGCTGCCCAGGGAAAGAGCGAATCGTCGATTCCCTCGGCCCTCGGAGATCCGGCCGCTCATGACGTTCCGGCGGCCGCGGTTCGACGCCCGCGAGCGCCGCCTCGCACACGCTCACACCATCGAGGACCTGCGAACCATCGCGCGGCGCCGCACTCCTCGGTCGGTCTTCGACTACGTCGACGGCGCGGCGGAGCAGGAGATCAGCATCGGCAGAGCGCGTCGTGCGTTCGAGAACGTCGAGCTCCATCCACGGGTACTGCGCGACGTCTCACGGGTAGACGCGTCCACCGACGTTCTCGGTACGCGGACGCCCCTCCCCCTTGTGCTGGCGCCCACGGGGTTCACCCGCATGATGCACCACGAGGGCGAGATCGCCGTCGCCAGGGCGGCGGCCCGGGCCGGCATCCCCTATGTGCTGTCGACGATGGGCACCACCGACCTCGAAAGCGTTCGAGCCTGTGCGCCGACGGCACGGCAGTGGTTCCAGCTCTATCTCTGGAAGGACCGCGAGGCGAGCGAGGCTCTCCTCGAACGGGCGGCGGAGGCCGGGTACGAGGCCCTGGTCCTGACCGTCGACACGCCCGTGGGCGGGGCACGGATGCGCGATATCCGCAACGGGCTCACCATCCCGCCCAGCCTGACACTGCGCACGCTCGCGGGCATGGCGATGCGGCCCGCCTGGTGGATGAACATCTTGACCACCGAGCCATTGCGGTTCGCCTCGCTGAGCAGCTTCGACGGCACGGTCGAGGAGTTGGTCCGCAGGATGTTCGACCCCTCGGTCACCGTCGAGGATCTGCGGTGGCTGAGGGAACGCTGGTCGGGAAAGCTGGTCGTCAAGGGAATCCAGAGCATCGAGGACGCCAAGACGGTGGTCGACCACGGCGTGGACGCGATCGTGCTCTCGAACCACGGGGGGCGACAACTCGATCGGGCTCCGACACCGCTCGAACTGCTGCCGCGCGCGGCCGACGCCGTCGGGCACGACTGCGAGATCCTCATCGACACCGGTGTGCGAACCGGCGCCGACCTCCTCGTCGCGCGCGCGTTGGGCGCCTCCGCGGCGATGGTCGGCAGGCCGTACCTCTACGGCCTCATGGCGGCGGGGGAACAGGGCGTCGACCGGGCGATCGAGATCTTCGACACCGAGTACACGCGGACGATGCGGTTGCTCGGCGTGGCGAGCACGAATGAGATCCGCGCACAGCATGCCTCGCTGAGGCCGGCCCATCGCCTGTGACGGTGGAGACACACCATGCCCCCTGTCCTCCGGGAACGTTCGAACCGCCGACGCGTCGACGGTTCTCCGGCCCACGCCGCGGCACGGCCGGCGGATCGGCGTGCAGGGAGGAACGAGGGGCTGGTGCTTTCGGTCTCGACACGGCGAGGTCTCGAACGGGCCTGCCGGGGCGTCGCCGATGTCGCTGCGTCGCAAGGTCGGTGAGGGTCTATGATGAATGGCCGCCGGAGAGCCTTTGCCGAATCGAGTGACGAATTGCGTGATGGAGTCGAGGCGAGCAGTACGCCGGAAAGCATCGCGCGCGCGTTGCGCGATGACCTCTTGGAGGGCGCCCTCGAACCCGGGGCTCGGCTCACCGAAGAAGCGCTGAGCACTCGCTTTCAGTGCGGTCGGCATTCGGTGAGGGCCGGCTTGCAAACCCTGGTGTCCGAAGGGCTTCTCGAGCACCAGCGCAACAGGGGAATCGTCGTTCCCGCAGTAACAGCCGAACGCATCGATGCCATGTGCTCGTATCGGTCGATCCTGGAACTGGGGGCCCTGAGGCTGGCGCTCACCCAGGGCGCGGATTTCTCTGCGGTCTCCGAGGCGGTCGACCAGCTGGAGTCCCTCACCGCCGAGACGCCGTGGCGTCACGTGGTCGAAGCGCACAGCGCGGTGCACACGAAGATCGTGGAGGCCGGCGGCAACGCACGAGTGGTGGCGACGCATCGTGCGTGCCAGAACGAGCTCAACTGCATGCTCGCGACGATCCGGGCCGATTTCTCGGCGTCGCGGCTGGCCATGGTGCATCGGCACCTCGTCGACCAGCTCCGGGTGGGCGGCGAGGTCGCGCTCCGGGCCCTCGAGGACGATCTGGAACTCGGCGGACGCGCCGCCATGCACCTCGCCCTGCGTCGGCAGCGCGGGGTACCGGCCCACATCCGGTGAGGTGATCTCCCCTGCTGTTCCTCCCCCACCACGCAGACCTCTCCGGCTTCGTGCGCCCGGCATCCCGTGCGGGCCGGCCGCGCCCCTCGGGCGGCCTGCCCCATGGTCGGTCCCGGTGGCGCCATGGTCACACCGGTGGGGTTCGTAGGACGTGAGTTCCGGTCGGCGAGCGGTGGCTCGCCCCTGACGTCGCGGCCGCGAGCGGGACCGTCGGCGGGCTGCGGCTGGGCACCATCGCCTCCGCGGCGCCGGGGCCGGCTCGTCGCTGCGAGGCCCGGTCGGCCCCGGCGACCGCACGCCCGTGCCTGGTGACCTGCGCTCGCTACATGCGGTCCGCCGTCGTCGTCGTCGTGGGGTCAGTTCCTCGTCCACGATCCCAGGACCATGAGGGTTTTGGTACCGGTGACGTTGCCGGCGCGACGTAGTCCGTCAATGACGTGCTGCAGGTGTCCGATGTCGCGTACGCGCACGTGTACGAGGGCGTCCGGAGCGCCGGCGATGGTGAAGACCGCTTGCACTTCAGCCGTCTTGTAGGCGGTGCGGACGATTTCGCCCACGGGTGTGGTGCCGGTGTACGTGAGCTCGACGAAGGCTTCGATGGTCCATCCGAGCTTCGAGTGATCGACCTGGGCCGTGAAGCCGGTGATGACGCCGCTGTCCCGGAGTCGGTCGACCCGGCGCTTGACCGCGGCGACCGACAGCCCTACTGCGGGGGCCATCTCAGAGAACGTGCGCCTGCCGTCCTCCTTGAGCATGCGCAGCAACTGGTGGTCCACATCGTCGATCTCGTTCACACGAAGCTCCCGGCAGCGGCAGACAATAATCGATGCAATTTATTTGATCATATAACCCAATCCTCGACAGTAGTTTGCGTGTTTAGGCTGATGAGTCACAACTTGCTTGCGTCAAGGGCAATGTCTTGCTGTCCTGGGCGCCCCGACCGGATCGCGCCGAGGAGGCTTGCGTGAGCACTGACCCAACAGCCGTGACGTTGGATGACAAGTACGCCGCTCGCGGTGGTCGTGTCCTGATTTCAGGCGTCCAGGCGTTGGTCCGCCTGACTCTGGAGCAGCGTCGCCTCGACGAGACACGTGGTCTGGACACCCGCGTCTTCGTCAGCGGATACCAGGGATCGCCGCTCGGTGGTGTCGATCTGGAGATGGGCCGGGCACGCCGCTTTCTCAAGCCCGCCGGTGTGGTGTTCCGGGCCGGGTTGAATGAGGAGCTCGCGGCGACGGCCGTGGCCGGCACCCAGTTGCTCGGACAGGTTCCCGGACGCCGCCATGAAGGCGTCACCGGATTCTGGTACGGGAAGAATCCGGGGCTGGACCGGGCGGCCGACGCCATCCGGCACTCCACCGTGGCGGGCACCGCGGCGTCGGGCGGCGCGGTGGCGTGGATCGGTGACGATCCGGGCAGCAAGTCCTCGACCGTTCCCAGCTCTTGCGAGCCGATGTGCCAGAGCCTGGCCATGCCGCTGCTCGCGCCGGGGTCGGTGGCCGAGATCATCGAACTCGGCCTGCACGCAGTGGCGTTGTCCCGTACAACAGGCCTGTGGGCCGGACTGAAGATCGTTGCGGATATCGCGGATGGCTCCGCGGTCGTCGACCTGGACGGGGTGCGGCCCGATATTCCGGCTCTTCCGCAGGCCGACCGCGGCGCGCCCCCGACACTCGTCGGCCCCGCCTCGCTGGACGCCGAGCACGACATGCTCACCCGCCGACTCGATCTGGCACGCGACTACGCCCGTCGGGCGGGTCTGAACCGCATCGACTTCAGTGCCCGGCGTGCCACCCTGGGCATCCTCGCCCCGGGTACTTCCTACGCCGTGGTGCAGCGGGCGCTCGCCGATCTCGGCATCGACGAGGCTGCCATGGAAGCCCTCGGCCTCCGGCTGATCCGTATCGCGATGCCCTTCCCGGTTTCTCCCGAGGATCTGGCGGCCATGACCGCGGATCTGGAACAGGTGCTCGTCGTCGAGGACAAAATCCCCTTCCTGGAGGGGCATCTGAAGCAGTCCCTCTACGGCATCGGCGATCCGCCCGTTGTGGTGGGACGGCATGACGAGAACGGCCGTCCGCTGCTGACCGCACGGGGCACCCTGGCGGCCGAGGACGTGGCGCGGGCCCTGGCGGCGCGGATCGAACCGGAGCGGCTGCCGCGTACCGCAGGCGCACACCTGGCGTTGCTGGCACCACCGCCGAAGAAGCGGACGGCATTGCCGATGGTTTCGTCGCGCACGCCCTACTTCTGTTCCGGTTGCCCGCACAGCACTTCCACGAAGACCGCCGACGACACGCTGGTCGGCGCGGGCATCGGCTGCCACATCATGATCGCGCTGGACGGCGCGGGCCGCGGCAACCAGATCGGGCTGACCCAGATGGGAGGCGAAGGCGCCCAGTGGATCGGGCTGGCCCCCTTCACCGACGACCGGCACTTCGTGCAGAACTTGGGCGACGGCACCTTCCATCACTCCGGATCTCTCGCCATCCGCGCGGCCGTGGCCGCCGGGGCGACGATGACCTACAAACTGCTCTACAACGATGCCGTCGCCATGACGGGCGGGCAGCGGCCGGAGGGACGCCTCGACGTGCCCGCCCTCACCCGGTGGCTCGCCCTGGAGGGCGTCAGGAGGATTGTCGTCACCACCGCGCGGCCGGCCGACTACCAGGGCATACGTCTCGACCCGATCGCAAAGGTCCGCCATCGGGACGAGTTGCCCGCAGCGGAGAAGGAACTCGCCGCCGTCGACGGGGTGACCGTCCTGATTCACGACGACCAGTGCGCGGCCGAGGAACGCCGGCTGCGCAAGCGCGGTCAGTTGCCGACCCCTGCCGAGAAGGTCGTCATCAACGAGCGGGTCTGCGAGGGGTGCGGTGACTGCGGTGACGTGTCGACCTGCCTGTCGGTGCAGCCCGTCGATACGGAGTTCGGCCGCAAGACCCGGATCCACCAGGCGTCCTGCAACTCCGACTTCAGCTGCCTCAAAGGCGACTGCCCCTCGTTCCTGCTGGTGGAGCCGAAGACGGCACCGCGGCGCAAGCTCCCGACGCTCCTGGTGGAGCTGACCGATCCGATTCCCCTCGTGTCGGACCAGAGCACGCTGCTGCGCATGCCCGGCATCGGTGGCACCGGGGTCGTCACCGCCTCGCAGATTCTGCAGATGGCCGCTCACCTCGACGGCCGCTACGCCGCTGGATTGGAGCAGACGGGCCTGGCCCAGAAGGGCGGACCGGTGGTGAGCGATGTGCGGATCTCCAGCACGCCGGTCACCGGAGCGCTGCGCGCTTCCCGCGCCACGGCGGACGTGCTCATCGGCTTCGATCTGCTGGGTGCGGCTGCCGATACGAATCTGCAGGTGGCGCGGCCCGACCGCACCATCGCGGTGATCAACACCGCCATCGTGCCCACGGCGGCCATGGTGACCAACCGGGTCGTCGTCCCCGGGTCTCCCGACGAAGCGCTGGAGCGCATCGCGGACCTCACCCGTCCGGAGAAGAATCTCTACCTGGATGCGCAGGGGCTGTCCGAGGCCCTCTTCGGGGACCACATGCCGACCAACATGCTGCTGGTCGGAGCTGCCTTCCAGCACGGCTGCATTCCGCTCTCACAGGGAGCGATCGAAGCGGCGATCCGCCTCAACGGGGCCGCTGTGGACAAGAACCTGGCGGCCTTCAGATGGGGGCGGGCCGCGGCCCTCGACCACGAGGCTGTGGTGAAGGCGATCAGCGTGCCCGCCCGGCCGGCTGTCGAGGTCGGCCCGGCGGCACGAACCATGGCCGCGGAGCACCTGACAGCCGGGACACTGCAGGACGTGGTCGCCCTGCGTTCCACGGACCTGATCGCCTACCAGAACGACGCGTACGCGCGGAAGTACGTCCGGGAGGTCCACTCGGTGGCCGTTACGGCCAGGCGGCTCGCCGGCGACCAGTCCGGTGAGCGGATCGCAGTGGCGTACGCCAGAGGCCTGTACAAGGTCATGGCCTACAAGGACGAGTACGACGTTGCCCGACTGCATCTGGACACGGTGGAAAACGCCAAGATCGGCGACCAGTTCGGCCCGGACGCATCGGTGTCGGTCCTGCTGCATCCGCCCGTGTTCAGGGCCCTGGGCCTGCGGCGCAAGATACGTCTGCGGCGCACCGCTCCGCTCGCCTTCCGGACCCTGCGCGCGCTGCGCGGGCTGCGCGGAACCTCATTCGACGTGTTCGGCTACGCCCACGTCCGCCGCGAGGAGCGCGCCCTGCTCCAGGAGTACCCGCGGCTGGTCCGCGCCGCGCTGGCGCATCTCACCCCGGACAACGCCGCTGCGGTCGAGGAACTGGTGCGGCTCGTCGAGGGCATCCGCGGTTACGAGGACATCAAGCTGGCCCGCCTCGCCGAGTTCCGCGATCAGGCACGCAGTGCTCTCGGCGCTTTGGAGTCCGCCCCCGCCACCGCTTCCTGACCACCGGACGCAGTCGTCCAGAAGGAGAACCGTCATGCCCGTCGACCGCCTGCTGCCCACGCAGGAAGCCAAGGACCTGGTCGCTCTTGCCCGGGACGTCGCCGACAAGGAACTCGCCCCACGCGTGGAGGAGCACGAACGTTCCGAGACCTACCCCGTGGGCCTGTTCGCACGGCTCGGCGAAACCGGCCTGTTGGGCCTGCCCTGGCCCGAGAAGTTCGGGGGAGGCGACCAGCCCTACGAGGTCTACCTCCAGGTCGTCGAAGAACTCGCCGCGCGCTGGGCATCCGTCGCCGTCGCCGTGAGCGTCCACACCCTCGCCGTGTTCCCCCTGCTGAATTTCGGCAGCGGCGATCAGTGCCGGCGCTGGGCCGAAGACGTTCTCAGCGGCCGGATGGTCGGCGGATACAGCCTGTCCGAACCTCAGGCAGGCTCCGATGCGGCAGCGTTGACCTGCCGTGCCCGTCGCACCCCGGACGGCTATCGCGTCAGCGGGACCAAGGCCTGGATCACCCACGGCGGCAAGGCCGACTTCTACGCCCTGTTCGCCCGCACCGGCCCGGGCGGCAACGGCGTCTCCTGCTTCTTCGCTCCCGGCCGGGTCGACGGCCTCACCTTCGGCAAGCCGGAGGAGAAGATGGGCCTGCACGCCGTTCCGACCGCTGCGGCCTTCTGGGACGATGCACTGATCGATGCCGGCCGGCTCATCGGCGCGGAAGGCCAGGGCCTGCAGATCGCCTTCAGCGCGCTGGACTCCGGACGGCTCGGCATCGCTGCCTGCGCCACCGGCCTGGCCCAATGCGCCCTCGATGCCGCGGTCGCCTACGCGCAGGAACGGACCACCTTCGGCCGCAAGATCATCGACCATCAGGGGCTGGGGTTCCTGCTGGCCGACATGGCTGCCGCCGTCGACTCGGCACGGGCCACCTACCTCGACGCCGCCCGCCGCCGCGACGCGGGTCTCCCCTACAGCCGGCAGGCCAGCGTCGCCAAACTGATCGCCACCGACGCCGCGATGAAGGTCACCACGGACGCCGTCCAGGTCCTGGGCGGTTGCGGATACACCCTCGACCACCCCGTCGAGCGCTACATGCGCGAAGCGAAGATCATGCAGATCTTCGAAGGCACCAACCAGATCCAGCGTCTCGTCATCAGTCGCCAACTGACCCGCTGATCAGCGACCCCGAGGGACGCCGGGAGCGCTTCACCGGTGTCGAGCCGGTCTGCCGCGTGCCGACCCAGCACGCGGCCCGGCAGGGCCATGACGTGACCCGCCGCACCGTCGAACGCCTGATGCGCGAGAACGGCATCGCCGACGCGGTGCGCGGCCGGCCCGGGTCGCCGTCCCGGGCGAAGGCAACCCGGCTCGCGTGCATGCGCTGCTCGGCGAGTGTGCACGCTGTTTCGTCGTTCTGCCGGACATCGAGTGCCCCGTATTCCACGCGGTCGAGGTTGACGAACACGAAGGGCAGTTACGGCGTTGTCGACAATTGAGGGATCGGCCGTGTGCATCGGGATGTGTTGATCGACTGGCTTCCCTGACGGGGGTGTCAGTGGGCGCCGGTAGCGTCGAGCACGGCGTCCCGCGGGGGTGCCGGTGTTGACTCACGTACCGCAGGAGACTGACAGTGATTCTTGAGATCCGCACGTACAGGCTGAAGCCGGGCACGGGAGACGAGTTCGTTCGCGTGATGCGGGAGGAGTCCGTGCCGCTGCTGGAGAAGGCCGGTATCCGGGTGGTGGATTGCGGAGCGTCCCTGGTGTCCGAGGCGGGCACGAGGAGGCGTACCTGATCCGCGCGTTCGCCTCACTCGAACAGCACAGCGCCCAGGAGGAGGCGTTCTACGCCAGTGACGCCTGGCGACAGGGTCCGCGCGAGGCCATCGTGTCGCGGATCGACGGCTGCCACTCGATCGTTCTCAATGCTTCGGAAGCGGTGGCGCAGGCGCTCGCGGGCAGGTGACGTGGGCATAGCCGACCGGACGCCTTGGTGCCGTGCTCGCGATGTGCCGTGACTGGCAGGGGGGCTGCACGGGTTCTTCGAGTGTGAGAACGAAGTGAGCTCGTGCGGCCTTGTCTCTTCCTGTCTTCACCGGCATCTCCCGCGCGCATCTCGGCAGGTTGATCGAAGAGTTGGCTCCTGGGTGGCAGGCCCGGCGGGAATCCGCGCTGCACGAGCGGCGCGGCGGAGACCGCCGGCGTCAGGTCGGGGCAGGCCGCAAACACGAACTGGTGTTCACTGACCGGGTCCTGGTTACCTTGGTGCACCTGCGCACGCAGTTGCCGCACGCGGCGCTGGCCGAGCTGTACGGGGTGGGCCGCTCGACCGTCACCGAGGCGATCGGCAAAGTCCGCCCGCTCCTCGCCGACCGCGGCTTCGCCGTACCCGACCGGCCCGGCGTGCGACTGCGGACTCTGGCCGACGTGTTCGCCTACGCGTCCGCGGAGGGGATCGAGCTGCGTATCGATGGCACCGAGACCCAGGTCCGTCGTCCCAAGGCCAACAGGCCGGGCCGCTGCGCGTTCGTCTCGGGCAAGAAGAAGCAGGATTCCCAATGGACTTGTCAAGCTGGGGAAGTGGCTCTCCGCGAGGGAGTCATGCCGCTGCGGTATCTACTTGAGGCGGATTGGTCTCGAAGGGGCGTCCGTCGCGTATGAGCGCCCACAGGGCGTTCAGCCGGCGTCTGGCGAGGGCGAGGAGTGCCTGCTCGTGTCCTTTGCCCTCGCTGCGTTTACGGTCGTAGAACCGCTTGGAAACTGGGCAGCTGCGGGCGGCGACCTGAGCGGACAAGTAGAAGACCCGCAGCAGTCGGCGGCTATAGCGACGTGGCCGGTGCAGGTTTCCGCTGATGCGCCCGGAGTCCCGGGGTACGGGGGCCAACCCTGCGACGTCGGCCAGGCGGTCGGAGGTGCCAAAGGCGTCCATGTTTCCGCCGGTGACGGCGATGAACTCGGCGCTCGGCAGCGGGCCCATCCCTGGCATGCTGAGGATCACTTCCGCGTGCTGGTGCTCGCGGAACCGCCCTTCGATCAAGGTGTCGGTCTCGGAGATCTCCTCGTCGAGGGCCATTACCTCCCTGGCCAGCTTGGCCGCCATGGCGGCGGCCGGCTTCTCCCCGGGGACGGCGGTGTGCTGGGCTTCGGCGGCCTGGACCGCGGCGGCGGCCACCGCGGCGGAACTGCGGACCTTGCGGTTCTTCAACCAGGTGGCGAGGCGGCTTGTGCCGATCCTGCGCAGTGCAGCCGGGGTCTGGTAGCCGGTCAGCAAGACCAGTGCCCCCCTTGGTCCGGCTGTATTCGTAGGACCGCTCCAATGCGGGGAAGTATTCCAGCAGTTGTGCACGCATCCGGTTGATTGCGCGGGTGCGTCGGCGGTCAGGTCGTAGCGACGGGCAGTGAGGATCTTCAGGTCCACCGACACGTCGTTCCCGACCGCCAGAGGCTCAAGGTCGCGTCGCATGCGGGCCTGATCGGCGATGACGTAGGCGTCCTTCGCGTCCGTCTTCCCGTCGCCGCGGTAGGCGCCCGACGCGTAGTGGACGGTGCGGCCGGGGATATGGAGCACCTTCTGCCCGTGGTTGACCAGCAGGGCGATCAGCAAGGCGGCACCTCCTGCATTCAGGTCAATCGCCCAGGTCACCTCCTCGCTGACGTTCAGGACATCCGCGATCAGTTCCAGCAGCTCAGGCCCGCTGTTGGGCACCCGACGCGAGAGCATCCCAGCGCCGTCGGCGTCGATCACCGTGCGGTGATGTTCGGCCTGCCCGCGTCCGTACCAGCCCAGATCTCGGGCACCAGAGCCTCCGTCGTCCATGTTCTTGTAGCTGTCCCGGCAGACGGCCTCGCCGACGTGTCCTTACACAGCGATGCACTTCGCTTGTCCCAATTAGCAGTCGAGTCGTCGCGGAGCATCGGGCGGCCAGTCTGCTTCAGCCACCGAGGTCAGGAACACCATGAGCCACACCCGATACTCCCGGGTCTCCCGATCCTACGAACGACCGGAAGCGACCCACCAACAACGTAAGGAACACCATGAAGACCACCACGATCAGCGACTGCCTGAGCCGCACCCTGTGGTCCGGTGCCGACCGACCTGGGCGCATGCACGATCAGACCGCCATGCGCACCGAAGGCATCGCCGAACAGCTCCGCCTGCATCCGGACGTGAAAGCCAAGGTCGACGAGGGCTACCGGGGGCTGGCCAACGAGTTCTCGGACCAGGTCACCGCCCCGCCCCAAGGCCGTCAAGAAGATCGTCGATGACGAGGATGAGCTGCTGGCGTTCTACGACTTCCCCGCCGAGCACTGGATCCACCTGCGGACAACCAACCCCATCGAGTCGACCTTTGCGACCGTCCGTCTGCGAGCCGAGGTCACCAAGGGCGCCGGATCCCGGGCCGCCGCCCTGGCGATGTTCTTCAAGCTCGTCGAGTCCGCCCAGGCCCGCTGGCGAGCCGTGAATGCACCCCCCTCGTTGCCCTCGTTCGCGCTGGGGCCCGTTTTGAACGCGGCCGGCTCCTTGAACGGTCGCAGACGACCGCGGCGTGAATAGGGTGGCGGACCTGCCTCGAAGTTCGAGAACATCCGGTCATGTTGGATGGCACGGCAGGACAGGACCTTCCGGTCGGCCTCGGGTTCCGGCCGTATCGCGGCGAGGAAGACCACGGCGCCATGGCCGCGGTGCGGCTGGGGTGTGTTGAACGGGACCGGGTCGATGTCCATTCGGTAGTGGAAGGGCTCCCGACAGCGGCCGAGATCGCCGAAGCTTCTGCCAAGTTGGAGGAGCCGTCCAAGAACCAGATCCTGGTGGTGCTCGACGGGAGCGTCGTCGGCTACGCGACGATCCGGTGGTGGCAAGAGCGGGACGATACGTGGCTGTACCTGCACCGCGGCTACCTCTTGCCCGGGCATCGCGGCCAGGGCATCGGCTCAGCCATGCTGAGCTGGGCCGAAGAGCGGATCCGCCAGCTCGTCAAACAGCACGGACCGGCGCGGACGGCAGTGATCGGCGCGAACGCCATGGCCTCCGAGCAGGACGCCACGGCACTTCTGCGCGCAGCCGGCTACCGACATGTCTTCAGCCTGGTCGAGCTGGAGCTGGGCGATCTGCAGCAGGTGCCCGAGCCGGGCAGCGAGCTGCCGGCCGGAATACGGACAGGGCCAATCGGGACAAGCCACTACCGTGCAGCCTGGAGGACGGTCGTCGATTCGTACGCGGACCGCGGTTTCACTCAGAGATGGCCTTTCCAGGACTTCGTCGACACCGCCGACCCGGCATGCTGGAGGGCTGCCTGGAACGGGCAGGACATGGTCGGCGTCGCCCTGTGCTCCATCCGCCGTCACGACCACACCGTGGGCGAGGTGGAAGAGCTGAGTGTCCGGACGGACCAGCGACGCCTCGGAATCGGCCGGGTCCTGCTGCTGGACGGGCTGCGGAGCCTTCGCGAGCAGGGTGCAACGACCGCTCGGCTGTTCACGGGCACGGCAAATCCACACCGGTCCTACGACCTTTACGAGAGTGTGGGATTCCGGCGGCGGAACGAGTACGTCCGTTACCGCAAGCCGCTTGCTTGATCGACCGGCCATTGGGCTGTCGGGTCAGTCCACAGGATTTGACAATACCTCGCAAAGAACTTCCCACCATGACCACCAGAACCGACGTTCTGCGCCAGCCGGGAGTACGCGGCCGTCGTAGGACCGACTGCCGGCTGGGGTTCGGCGGCGGCTATTTCGCGAACACCTTGGCCAATGCTGGCGTTCGACGGTCAGCCTCCCCTCTGCGGATGCCGCATGCCGCATGCCGCATGCCGCATGCCTCCAGTGATAACGCAGCCAGCGGTCAGCCCCTACGACACCACGAGTTCGACCTCAGTAGCTGTCGCGGGTGGCAGCGGTCAGGGCATCAACGACGGTCTGCCGGCGGTCCTGGTGCGTGTGTTCCAGGGGTTCCAGTTCAGTGTGGTTGACGGTGTCGTGAATGCCGTCGGTGGTGAGCAGCACCAGGCGGTCGGGGTCTCGGCCTCACGGACGGTGGCGAACGCGGCTGTGGCGAGGGACGTACGAACCCAGCCGTCGTGGTGCTCGATGAGGTCGACTGCAACTCCGTCATGGACGCGCAGGTTGGCCCATGGTGTGGTCGGCGGAGTACTGGCGGAGCCGTCCCGGGCCGGTGACCGCGGCCACGGCGAAGGCGTTGGGCTCTGGCTCGTCCCGGTGCCGGACGTCCGGACCGCGCAGCCTCCTACTGACAGCGTTTTCGCAGGTCAGAGGGCTTCTCGATGGCGATGACAACGGACATCAATACAGCCTTTGCCATGTAGATGCCGTATGCGTTTCACTCTGGTCAGTCACCAACATCACTACCGAGGAAGGACCCGTGATGAGCATGGAACACAACCACGAACACGGGCACGTACATGGGCGCGGGCATGGCGGGCACTCGCACGGGGTATCGGCCGATGCTGACCGTCGCTGGCTGACGCTGGCGCTGGCAATCATCGGCGGATTCATGGCCGTCGAGGTCGTCGTCGGCATCGCCGCCAAGTCCCTGGCGCTCATCTCTGACGCGGCCCACATGCTGACCGACGCGGCGTCAATCGTGTTCGCCCTGATCGCCATGCGCCTCGCCGCCAAGCCGGCCAAGGGCGCCTTCACCTACGGTCTCAAGCGTGCCGAGATCCTCTCCGCCCAGCTCAACGGACTGTCCCTGCTCCTCCTCGGGGCCTGGCTCGCCTACGAAGCCGTCCAGCGCCTGATCGACCCGCCGCAGGTCGAGGGCGGCCTGGTCCTCGTGACCGCGCTGGTGGGCATCGTCGTCAACGTCATCGCGGCGATGTGCCTCTCCAGGGCAAACCGCAGCTCGCTCAACGTCGAAGGCGCCTACCAGCACATCCTCAACGACCTCTTCGCCTTCATCGGCACCGCCGTCTCCGGTCTGATCGTCGTACTCACCGGCTTCGTCCAGGCGGACGCCATCGCGACCCTCGTCGTCGTCGTCCTCATGGCCAAGGCCGGCCACGGCCTCATCCGGGAATCCGGCCGCGTCTTCCTTGAGGCGGCCCCCGCCCACATCGACCCCGACACCCTGGGTGACCGGCTCGTCGGCGAACCGCCGGTGGTCGAGATCCACGATCTGCACGTCTGGCAGATCACCTCCGGACAGAACGCGCTGTCCGCCCACGTCCTGGTCGACGACGACGCCGACTGCCACACCGCGCGCCGCGACCTCGAACGGTTCCTTGCTTCGGAATACGGCATCACCCACAGCACGCTCCAGGTCGACCACGCGCAGCACAGCGAACTCATCGGCGCCGGAGCCGGCCACTGCGAGGAACCCCACGGCCCCATCCACCGCCCGGGACCGCACGAACACTGACCTGCGCGCCCGATGTTCCGGAAGCCCCGTCAGCGGGACGTCCAGAACAGAAGAAGGCAGTCACGCGAACGGTGCCGTCGGCCGATTCCAGCACGGTGCTCGACTCTGCGATGAGCCCGAAAAGAACGGCGGGACGAGGGAGCCCGCAGTCGCCCCCTTCCTCAATCCAAGAAATCCTGAACTACTGGAGGTCTGCAATGCCCCGACGCTCTCCCATGCCGCCCGCCTTGCTCGAAGCGTTCACCGCCGAGATGGCCGCGGCCCGCGCCTCAGGGCCCACGGCGCAGCGATGGCGGGCCGTGGAGCGGGCCCACATCCTGTCCCAGCCCTGGCCCTGGCCCCACACCCGTACTCATGGCGTGATGTTCCGCCTCGCCCTCCACGACCGTGACGTGCGGGAGATGTTCGGCCAGCTCGTGCGCATGGTTGTCGCCGCTCCCGGTTCTGCGGCCGGTAACTACCCGGACGGCAACACCGGCCGCACCCGGGTCGGGTTGACCACCCCCATGCCGATCCCGGACGACCTCGCTGCCCTGCTCCGCGGGGCCGGCATCACACTGCGGCCGTAGGTCCCGCCCTCAAAAACCCGTTCAATACCAAGGTCATTCAACAAACCCGTGCCACCGTTTTCCGACATGCTCCGGGGCCATGACCGCCCCGAACCGGCCGACGAGCCGGGCCCCTAGTCGCCCGAACCGCTCGTCCGCACCAAAGTTGAGATCGGATACGCCCAGGTCCCCGTCAGGCGGCCAGAACCCGGGCCCACGTCCTGGCGTCCTAACGCTGTTGTCAAGCTGCTGCGGTCACTGGTGGTGCCACTTCGTAGCGCCGTCGGTCACGAATACTGTGGTCTTCTCCCCGGGAACGGCGGTGTGCTGCCGCTCGACGGCCGCTTCAGCCAGAGGTGTCGCGTTGCGGAACTTGCGGTTGGCCAGCCACTTCGTCAGCCGGGCGACCCCGGCGCGGCGGATCGCTGCCCGGGGTCTGGTACCCCGGGCAGCAGGATGAGCGGGCCGATGTTGATCATGTCCAGGGCCCCCTCCAGGGCGGGGAGCATGCTCAGCAGTGTGCCGCGCAGACGGTTGACCACATGGGTGCGGTCCTCGGCCAGATCGGACCGACGCCCGGTCAGCAGCTTCAGCTCGACGACGGCTTCGTCGCCTGGACGGATGGACCGCAGGTCGCGGCGCATCCTGGCCTGGTCGGCGATCGCGTAAGCATCTCGGGCGTCGGTCTTGCCCTCACCGCGGTAACCGTGAGAGGCCCGGTTCACCAGGCGCCCGGGCATGTAGATCTGCTTCGAGCCGAACTTCTGCCGGACGGCGAACAGCCCCAGTTCCTCGGCCGCTACCCGCCGGTCCCGGCCCGTCCGCATGCACCAGCGCAGGTGCAGCGTGAGATGCCCGGTGTACGTACGGGTCGTCAAATCGCGGCGCGACGGCAGTCGCGCCGCGACCCTGTGTCGCTCGGATCGCGGCGTGACCCTGTCAATCCGAGCGCCGCACGGCGTCGAGTTCGTTCGTCAGCCCAGAGAGACGCTCGACCTGGAGGAGAAGCGCCGAGTGGTCCAGGGATCCACTGCCCTGCGCGCGGAGCGAAGCCATGAGCGATCCGGCAAGTGCCCCCATCGGGACGGCGACGCCCGCGTCCCGTGCCGCAGTGAGCGCGATCCCCAGGTCCTTGTGGTGGAGGTCGACCCGGAATCCCGGTTCGAACCGGCGCCCGATCATGCCCGCCGACTTCCTGTCCAGGATCGCGTTGCCAGCGAGGCCGCCCGCGAGGACCCGAACGGCCGATTCGAGGTCGACCCCGGAGGCGCGCAGGAAGACAAGGGCCTCCGACACGAGCTCGATGGTTCCGGCGACGATCAGCTGGTTCGCGGCCTTGACGGTCTGTCCCGAACCGGCCTCCCCGACGTGGAGGATTGTGGTCCCCATCGCCTCCAGGATCGGCTTCGCCGCCTCGAAGACATCCGGCTCACCGCCCACCATGATGGACAGGGCACCATCGATCGCCGCCCCCTCGCCACCGCTGACCGGGGCGTCGAGGGGGCGGATTCCGCGTCGGGCGGCGGCTTCGGCGACGGCGCGGCTCGTCTCGGGCCGCACGGTGCTGCAATCGATGAGGATCACGCCGTCGCGGGCGGACTCGAGCACACCACCGTCGCCCAGGACCACGGCCTCGACGTCCGGACTGTCGGGCAGCATCGTGATGACGACATCGGCGTCCCGGACCGCGGCGGCAATCGAGTCCGCGCCGCGCCCTCCGGCGGCCACGAGCGCCTCGACCCTGGCGGGTGAGCGGTTGAACCCGACGACGTCATGGCCGGCGTCGACGAGGTTCCGGCACATCGGCGCGCCCATCACCCCGAGTCCGATGAATGCGATGTCAGTCACCGCTCCTCCTTCCGGAATCCGTCGCCGAGCGCGGCGAGCGGGTCCTCGTCCTCCGACACGTACTCGAACGCGATCCGATCGTCGTAGCCGGCGTCGCGAAGCTCGCGCACCCAGCGCCCGACGGGGAGTCCGCCGGTTCCGGGTGCACCCCGGCCCGGCGCGTCGGCGAGCTGCACGTGTCCGATGCGATGCGCGTGCCGCCTGATGGCGGCCGAGACGTCGTCCCCGTTGACCGCGAGGTGGTAGACGTCGAGCAGGAGTCGGATGTTCTCCGCCCCTGCGGCCTGCACCCGGTCGATGACAGAGACGGCGTCGTCAGCGGTCCGAAGGGGGTACCGATCCGCCCCGCTCACGGGCTCGATGAGCAGGACGCCGCCGATCTCGGCGACACGATCGGCGGACCGCCGGAGGTTGTCGACCGCGAGCGCGTCCTGCGCGTCGGCCCGCTCGCCGTCGATCCGATTGCCGTAGAGCGCGTTGAAGCGGCGGGTGCCGAGGCGCTCTCCGATCCGCGCGGCGACATCCGTACTGGAGCGCAGCTCGGCCTCGCGTTCCGGCCACGACACGATCCCGCGATCGCCCGCCGCCATGTCGCCCGCGTAGAGATTGAGAGCGGTCAGTTCCAGTCGTGACCGCTCGATGACGCTCGCGAACGCGTCGATCTGCTCCTTGTCGGGTGCGGCCGAATCGAACGGCCACCAGAACTCGACCGCTTCGAAGCCGGCCTCGACGACGGCGGCGAGCCGTTCCTCGATCGGTCGGTCTTTCAACATGATCGAGCAGTTGACAGCCCAGGTGTGCGTCATACGTGTTCCTTTGTTTCCTGCTGTTTCCTGTGTGCTTGGGGTTCTCCGTCACAACGCCTCGCCGAACGCACCGATCGCGTCGCATGCCCGAGGCGCGGGCGACGCGTCCCCGTCCGCGCGTCGACGATGTCGTCAGTCCCCGTAGGTGAACGCCGTCGTCGCTCTGGCGCCGGTGCTTCGAACCTCGGCGACGGCCTCCCGCAGCTCGTGGAGGAACGGGTCGATCACGTGCTCCATGTACGGGCTCAAGAGGATGTGGAGAGACGGCGGTGTGAGGGCGGTCGACACATCCCACCCGCGGGCGAGCATCTGCGCGGAGACCGATTCGAGGTCGAGACCGGGCTCTGCGAAGACCACGACGATGCCCGCCTCCGGGGGGACGTCCACGCGCAGGCCGTCGATCTCGGCCGCACCTTCCGCGAGCCGTCGCGCCGAACGGTGGATGCTCGCGGCGCTCCGCACGTAACCGTCGCGGCCCATCGTGCGGAAGGTCGCCCAGGCCGCGGCGAGCGTGCCGCCGGGGCGGGAGCCGGCGAATCCCACGCGCTGATAGCCGCGGTAGTGCCAGCCGTGCTCGGGCAGCGTGAAGGTGTGGAAGTCCTGGAGCTCGCGATCGCGCACGGAGAACGAGGAGATCCCGTTGAGGCAGAAGCCGAACTTGTGGAGATCCGCGGACACCGACCAGACACCGGGGACGTCGAACGAGAAGCGCGGCGTGCTCGGGTCGACCTCGCGGAGCGAGTTGAGGAGGAATCCGCCCACGCAGGCGTCGACGTGCATCCACGTGTTCCGTTCGGCGGCGATGGCAGCCAGCTCCTCGACGGGGTCCACGACGCCCTGCGGGTAGGACGGCGCCGACCCCGCGATGAGGATGGTGTTCTCGTCCGAGTGCGCCCGCATGAGCTCCGGGACGGCCCGGTACTGCGCGTCGACCTCGACGCGGCGGATCTCGACGCCGAGTTCGTCACCGGCCTTGTCGAACGACGGGTGCCCCGTCATGGGGATGACGAGATTCGGCCGTTCGATGCCGAGCATCCGCCCGCGACGTCGCGCCGCCTTGACGGCGAGGAAGTTGCTCTCGGTCCCGCCGACGGTCAGGCTCACTGCCCCGGTCTCGGGCACGCCGAGGACGCCACCCACGATCTCGCGGAGTTCGCGCTCGATCCGCTTGAGTGAAGGGAGCGCGTTCATCGAGAACAGGTTGGTGTGTGCGAACATCTCCTGAGCCGACCTCGCGGCCAGGTACACCTCCGTCGGGTACGCGGGCCAGTAGCGCTCGAAGATGCCCCGCTCGTAGGGCAGTTCTCCGACCTGGTAGGCCGTGAGCTCCTGTTCGAGCGTGCGCCAAGGGATGCCCTGCTCAGGGAATGCGCTGGCTGACGTCACTTCGTCTCCGTTTCGATTGATTGGTCCGCCCAGTGAGAGAGGAACGCTTGTGTGCTCGCGTGCGCCGGCACACTGAACACGGTGGTTGGAGGACCGTCCTCGACGACGACGCCGTCGTGCATCATGACGACGCGGTCGGCTGCCTTCCGGGCGAAGCCGAGTTCGTGGGTGACCACGACCATGGTCATCCCCTCGCGGGCGAGGTCGAGCATGACGTTCAGGACCTCCGCGACGAGCTCGGGGTCCAGTGCGGACGTCGGCTCGTCGAACAGCATCAACTTGGGATCCATGGCGAGCGCGCGAGCGATCGCGACGCGCTGCTGTTGTCCGCCGGACAACTGCGTCGGATAGAGCTCCGCCTTGTCGGCGAGGCCGACCCGGTCGAGCAGTTCGAGTGCACGACGTCGTGCCTGATCGGGACGCGTCCCCTTGACGGTGACCGGCGCGAGTGCGACGTTCTCCACCGCCGTCTTGTTCGCGAACAGGTTGAAACGCTGGAAGACCATCCCGATCTCGGAGCGGCGTCTAGCGATCTCGCGCTCGCGGATCTCCAAGAGTCGATCCCCGCGTCGTTCGTACCCGATGTGTCGGCCGTCGATGGTGATCTCGCCGCCGTCGATCGTCTCAAGGTGGTTGATGCACCGGAGGAAGGTGCTCTTCCCCGAGCCCGAGCGGCCGAGCAGGCAGACCACCGACCCGCGCTCGACCGTCAGGTCGATCCCGTTCAGGACCTGTGTCGCTCCGAAGCTCTTGCGGACGGCGGTGGCTTCGAGCATGGCGTTCATGTCCGTCCCCTTTCACTGCGATCGGCTGTCCGTGCGCCGTTCTGGCGGGCGAGCCGACGCTCGAAGGCCCACTGGCCCACGTTGAACACCGTCGTGAGGGCGAGGTACCAGATGCTCGCGACTATGAGCAGCTCGATAACGGCGAAGTTGCGCGACGAGATCGTCTGCGCGGTCGTGAGGAGGTCCGAGCCCGAGATGATCGACACGAGCGCCGTGGTCTTGAGCATGTTGATGACCTCGTTCCCGGTCGGAGGCACGATGACCCGAAGGGCCTGCGGCAGGACGATCCGGGAGAGCGCCTGCCGTTTCCTCATGCCGACGGCCAGCGCGGCCTCGGTCTGCCCCCGGTCGATCGAGGCGAGGCCCGCACGGACGATCTCGGCCATGTAGGCGCCTTCGTTGAGGCCGAGTCCGAGCAGCGCGGCGGTGAACCCCGTGATGAGGATGTTGGTTTCGACGCTCCACACCTCGCCGAGGAACGGCAGGGTGAGCCCGACGGTCGGGAAGAGCAGGCTGAGGTTGTACCAGAAGATGAGCTGGACGAGGACCGGGGTTCCCCGGAAGATCCAGATGTAACCTCGCGCGACCGACGCGAACACGGGGTTGCTCGACGACCGCATGACCTCCGCGGCAATCCCGAGCACGATGCCGATGAGCATCGAGAGCACCGTCAGGACGATCGTGACGCCGACCCCTTTGAGGATCGCCGAGGAAGTGAAGTTCTCCGCGACGATGCTCCAATCGATGTTGCGGTTCACCGCCACGGCGTACAGGAGCGCGACGATCGCGGCGATCACGATGATCGCGAGCGGCACCCGGCCCCAGTGTCGCAGCGGGACGGTGCGCAGCTCCGGTCCGGGCGCACTCCCGGTCGCCTCCACGACGACCTGGCTCACACCCGGTGGTTCCGGGCTCACGACCCTGCTCCGTCCCGGTTGATGAGCGCCTTCTTGACCGCGCCCGCCTCAAGTCCGTACCGCTCGACGAGCTTGCGGTACTCACCCGAGTCCAGGAGCGCCTGCATCGCGGCCTGGAGCGCGTCCCGCAGTTGCACTTCCGCGGCCGGCACGGCGATGCCGACGTAGGCCCCCTCCGCGGTGATCGGTTTGCCGACGATGGTGAACTTGTCGGGGTTCTGCGCCACGAGATGGCTCGCGTTGGGCAGGGCAGTGATCGCGGCGTCCGCCCGCCCGGACTGAAGCTGCGTCTGCTTGTCCGTCGCGGCGGGGAGCTGCACGATGCCGACGACCGCGTCGCCGCGTGCGACGCACGCCTTGCTCTGCGCCTCCGCCGTGTTGATCTCCGCGAACGAGCCCGTCTGGACGGCGACGGTCCTCCCGCACAGGTCGTCGAAGGAATCGACACCGGCGGGGTTCGCCGCCGTGGTGACGAGGACCGTCTTGTCCTCGTAGTAGTTGACGAAGTGGACCTTGTCGTAGCGGTCCTTGAAGTCGCTCATGTAGGTCATGGCGATGTCGTAGCGGTCGGCGACGAGACCCGGGATGACCGCGTCGAACTTGGTGACGTTGACGAACTTGAACTCGATGCCGAGCTTTCTGCCGAGCGCCGCACCGAGATCCGGGTCGAAGCCGATGATCGTCCGGTTGTCCTTCGCGAAGTACTCGATGGGCGGGTAGGTGGCGTTCGTAGCGACGACGAGCCGTCCCGCCCGGGCGACAGATCCGGGAAGGAGGTGGTGCAGCGGCGCACTCGCGTCACCGGCTGCCTTCGACGGGCCGGCGGCGGTCCCGCAGCCCACGAGCGCCCCGGTGGCGCTCACCGCGAGCGCGGCGGCGCCGAGGCGCCGCCGCATACGTCCTCGTGAGTACATGTCTCTCCCCTGTCTGCATTGACACTCCATGATTGCTGCACAATATTGCTGCACAATACCACCGCGGGGGCCGATACACACCCCGCCCCGTGGGCGACGACCGGCAGCGCGGGCGATCACCTCCCCGCCGCCGCAGAGCGGACACGCGAAGCGGATCCGGACTCACGCCACCCCACGCCGACGTGACGGGACGGCCGCGGGCGAACGGCGGTCGCGAGGCCGCCCACCGCAGGCGGCGACCGGGCCCGCACTCCGGAGCCGAGCCCGCGCGACTCACTCCTGCGCGAGCAGTCGCCTGGGATTGTCAACAGTGAAACGACGGAACAGCTCGTCGTCGAAGCCCGGCACGGACTCCGCGAGCAGGTCCCGGAACGCACCGTGGACGAACCCGAAGCCACCCCCGCCGTTCGCGTGGAGATCGCCGGTCAGGCAGACGTCGTGCGACAGCAGCACGCGGTCGGCGAAGCCGGCCTCGACGAGCTCCGTGATCAGGGAGAGCCGCCAGGCGAGCTCGGACTCCCGCTGCACGAAGATCGTGTCGATCCCCACGAACGCCCCTCGCTCGGCGATCTCAAGCGCGTACCCGGGCACCCGGACGAGGTCGCAGTGCCCGACGGCGACGCGCGACGGATCCACGCCCTCCGACTCGAGCAGGTCGAGTTGCAGACCGCCGACCGGCCAGTGGGCGGCATGCGTGTGGATCGCCACACCCGTCGCGAGATGCGCGCGTGCCGCCGCACGGAACGACCGCTCCTCTGCTGCGGAGGTGAACCACGCGTCGCACCCGATCTCACCGATGATCCCGGCCCGCACGTCCGTCCCGGGGAACCCGACCTCGATGTCCGCGATCATCCGTTCCGCGATGGCGTCCACGTCGTGCCGGTCGAACCACTGTCGGTCGAGATAGGGGTCCCGATAGTGGCCCGTACCCAGGACGACGTTGAGGCCCGTCACCTCGGACACGCGCCGGATCGCCTCGACGTTGCCCGGCTGCCGGCTCCCCTCATCGCTCCACCGGTCACTCGACGCGGTCGGGCTCGCGCCGCGGGTGAGTTCGGCAGTCGTCAGGTCGACGACGGTCCGCCCGCCCTGAGCGACGAACCGTGCGAGTTCCTCGATGATGAGCCGCTCGTCGTTCAAGAGCCCTTCGGCTCGATGTTCCTGGAGGAGATTGCAGAACAGATGCTCGTGGGGCAGCGTCGGGCCGAGCTCCTGCGGTGTGCACGCCCCGCGTGCGGTCTGGATCGTCCGGGTCACGATGGTCCTCCTCGATGAGGCGAAGAGCCGCCGCCCAGAAGTCACCCCCGCACTCCGAATCCGGCACGGAACGGAGGCCTGTCCGAAAGTCACCTACACGCGTCGGCAATTTTGCGCCACAATATTGAAGCACAAAACTGTGTGTCAAGATTGGGTCATGACAACAGGAAAAGGCGTCGCGCGGAGTGCGGCGGAAGTCATCGCCGAGGACCTCCGCGCTCGGCTCCTGCGACTGGACCTCTACCCCGGCAGTCCACTGCGCGAGACCGAGCTGTCGGAGCGGTACGGCGCGAGCAGGCACACCGTCCGCTCGGCGATCGCGCTCCTCGAGTCCGAAGGCATCCTCGTCCACGACCGCAACCGCGGCGCACGCGTGCGCGAGTTCACGGCCCCCGACATCGACGACGCGTTCGACCTGCGCGAAGCACTCGAGTTGGAGGCCGTCCGGCTCATCTGTCGACGCAGCCCGCCTCTGGACGGCGTCGTCGCCGCCGTGGACCACCTCGATCGCCTGGAGGAGATCGAACGACGAGAACCCTCCGAGCGTGCGACCCACGAGACGCTGCAGGCCGATCGCCAGGTGCACCGCGCGTTCGTGGAGGCGACCGCGAATCCGCGGCTCCTGCACGCGTACGACACCATCGCCACCGAGATCGCGTACTGCTACGTGCTGTGCCGCGTGACGTCCATGACCCCCGACGACCGGGAGCACAGGGCGATCCTGAACGCCCTCTTCGTCTCCGATGAAGTGACGGCACTCGATCTCCTCGCCTCGCACATCGAGGCCGCGCGCAGACAGTGCGTCTCCGCGGTCCGGCCGCCGGCGGAGATCCGCTAGTGCGGTGACTGGGAACGTCTACCGGCCCGCGACGCCCCGCTCCCCCTGGGCCCGGCGGCCCCGGGCGGTACTCCCAGGCCGCGTTGTCGGACCGCGCGAGTACGGCGAGTACGAACTGCGGACCTCCGCCTTGCGCCGCACCGGACACCGCGAGCCACCGGCAAACCCTTCCGGCCACCGCACCAGTCGCTCACATACACCGCGATGACGGTGCCTACGCTCGCTGCCGACCGGGCCACCACCCAGTGGGGCCCGGAGGCGGTCTTCCTCTGGTTCGCTTCGGCTACTGGTTGGTCGCCTCACGACGGTCGACAGCTGTTGCCTCGACCTCGATCTGTAGTTCCGGCAATGCCAGTGAATGGACCCGGACCATCGTCGCCGCCGGCCGGATGTCGGCGAATGTCTCCTTGAAGGCGGCGGCCACGGCCGCCCAGTCAGCCTCGGGCGCAAGGAAGATCCGCGTCTGCACGACGTCGGAGATGGTCATCGCCACCGTGCCGAGTATCCGGTCAACACCGGCAAAGGCCGCGCGCGCCTGCTCGTAGGTATCGGCTCCGCCGACCATCCGGCCGGCCTCGTCCATCGCGACCACCCCGGAGACCCACGCATGCAGGCCGACCCGTACCACCGGCGAGTACCCGCGGTCAGTGCCCCTGGCCATCAACTGCCTCCGTAGGCTGCGCATCGAGCTCGCCCAGTGCCTCATCCAGCACGTCCAGCCCGAAATCGAGTTCTTCCCTGGTGATTGTCAGCGGTGGACCGAGATGCATGCTGTTCGGCAGGAACGGGAACAGCAGGACGCCACGCTTGACGCATTCCTCGGTGAGAAACTCCGACGGCTTGAACGTATCGCCGTCGGCCGTCACGTCATACCAACGGTCGGTCGGCGTCCACGGCCGCCCCGTGGCAGGGTCGACGAAGTTGAGTATCCAGGCGAGCCCGCTGCCCTCGAAGTTGTCGAAACTCGGGTGTCTGGACATCATTTCGGTCAGTCGGCCGCGCACATGCTCGCCGAGTTCCGCCGCGTGCGTCACCAAGTCTTCCTCGATCACTGTCTCCAGCGTCGCCGCAACCGCGGCAACCGACAGTGGGTGTCCATGGAAACTTCCCGCCGCGGTCCAGATCCCGGTGTCGAAGTAGTCGGAGATCTTGCGACTGATGATGCAGGCGCCAACCGGGGCCGCCGAACTCGACAGCCCCTTGCCGGCCACGACGATGTCCGGCGTTACCCCGTAGTGCTGGAAGGCCCACCATTTTCCGGTCCTGCCGACCCCGGCGACGACCTCGTCGTCGATCCACACAATGCCGAGGCGCTCGGTCATCTCCCGGATCTGGGCCGGATACTCCGGGGGCACCATGTACGCGCCGGCCGCGTTGTAGAGCTCGGTGATGAAGCCGGCGACGTTGTGGACACCCACCGATCGAATGGTCCGTTCAGTCTCCCGGACGCAGGCCAAGGTGTTGTTCGCGTCCTTGCAGTGTCCGGGAGTCTTGCCGAGCGGACAGTCTGCACAGAACGGTGCCGGGGCGATGGGCGCATGCTGCACAACCACATTGCGCACCCGCCCCTCCGGCAGGTCGAAGTAGTCTCCCCGATTGATGGTCGAGGTCGACACCGCCGCAGCACCCTCGGTCCAGCCGTGGTGTGCGAGTTGCCGGGTGACCACCACCTGGCGTCCGGTATATATCCGCGCCATCATCAGGGCCGTCTCCACGGCCTCGGTTCCGCTGGCGACGAACCGTACCCGTCCGGCCCAGTCCGAGCCTTCCATCGTGTCCTCGACAAGCAGCTTTGCCGCGCGCCCCTTGCCTTCGTGCGCGAAGAGATCAACGCAGTACCCGAGGTCGTCGACGGCCTTGTGCAGGGCCGCGCGCACTCTGGGGTGACTGTGACCGACTCCCATGGACATGTATTGGCCATGGAGATCAAGAAGTTCAGTGCCATCGGCCAGAGTCAGCCATGAACCGGCTGCGCCCACCGCGGTGCCGAGTGCCTCGCCGCCCGGCGGACGATGCACATGCATCGCGAACCTGCTGTCCCAATCGGCAGCCTGTGCGATGCGTTCGGCGTCATCGCCGGATGGAGCCGCCTCTACGGGCGTGGTCATAACGCCTCCTTAGCGTGACTTCAACTTCAATTATTGGACTCGCACGTCAAACCAGTCAACCGATTCCGGGTTTGACTTTTCGACGCTCGCGTCGAAAAATTGACTCATACGACGCTACGACTGACAGGGGCGCATCGTGAAACTCAGCCGGATCGCGATCCTCGGCGGCGGACCGGGTGGACTGTTCGCAGGTCGACTGCTCAAGTTGCGGTATCCGAAGGCAGTGATCGACGTCTACGAGCAAAGCCCGCCCGACTACACTTTCGGGTTCGGTGTCGGGCTGCCCGCCGGCGCGCAACGGAACCTTCGCGCCGTCGACGCTGCCACAGTCGCCGCCATCGAGGCCGTAGGCCGATGTCACGACGCGGCGATGCACATCGGTTCGCGCACAGTCCGATTCGCTGACTTCAGCACGATTGCGATCGCCCGCACCGAGCTGCTCCGGGTTTTGCGGGGGCAGGCCGAGGAGGTCGGCGTGCGGGTGCATTTCGGCGACCGGATATCAGTCGATCAGCTCGATGCCGAGCTGATCATCGCCGCGGACGGCGTGAACAGTGCCACCCGCGAACGGTTTTCGTCCGCGTTCGGCGCCCACGTGAAAACCAGTGCCGGACTCTATCTTTGGTGTGGCACCGAGTTTGCGCTCGATCACGCGATGTTCGCACCCTGCTCAACCGCCGACGGCACCTTCGTCACCCACGCGTACCCCTACGCCGAAGATGCGAGCACCTTTCTCATCGAAACCGACGAAACAACCTGGCGCAGAGCAGGATTCAACGCCCACATCGAGTTCAGCGACCCGGCCGCAAGTGACGAGAAGTCCCTGACCCACCTGCAGTCGGCCTTCTCCGAGATCCTCGACGGCCGGCGCTTGGTCGGCAACCGGACTCGCTGGCTGAGGTTCCGGACGGTGCGTTGCCGCACATGGCATCACCGGAACATCGTGCTCCTCGGCGACGCCGCACACACCGCACACTATTCGATCGGTTCCGGCACCAAGCTGGCCATGGAGGATGCGATCGAGCTCGACCGCAGCCTGGCGGACGCCGAGTCGCTCACCGAGGCGCTGGAGACCTACGCGGCCCGGCGTCACACCGCGGTAACCGGTCTGCAGGACGTGGCCCGTAGAAGCGAACTGTGGTGGGAGACCTTCCCGCAGCGCATCGAGATGCCGATCGAGCAGCTGATGGTCGCGTACATGACCCGCGCAGGGAAGGTGCCGCTGGACCGCTTCCTCGAAACGACACCCGCGATCGCCCGTCGCGGGTTGGCACAGTACGCAGGCGCCCGGATCGACGACGTCCCCACCGGCTCCCCTGCCGAATGGGTCCTCGACCGTCCATTGCACCATCCGCTGCTGGAATCGCCGACCCGGTGGTACGCGTGCGGGTCAGATCATGGCGACGTGGATGGATCACACGTCATCGACGGACGGGACATCACCGACGCAGAAGCAGTTGCGGCGCTGGCACTCCAGGTACGTTCCGGTGCACTGTGGGCCGACGATCGATCCGAACACGTCGAGCGTGCCGCCTTGAGCGACCGAGACGTGGTCTGGCTCCATGGCTCGGATGAGCGTGATGATGTGCTGGACCGGCTTGAAGTAGGAGACGACATCCGGCGTCGGACGACGAAGGTCGTAGCCGTCAGCGCACCCGGCACCTTGCGCGCCGACCTGGCAGCGGCGCTGGCGAGCGGGCGGATCGACATCGCGATCGAAACAGGTGGTCGTGGTGACGGGCCGTTCGTTGCGCGTAGGATACGACGATGACCGCAGACGGCACCGATGCCCCGGTTCACGGCAAGCGGGGCCAACGGGGCGGAGCACGCAGCAACCCCCGTCGCGCGCTCGTGGAGAGTCAGATCTTCGAGCACGCGATCGCACTGTTCTCCGAGCGCGGATTCACCGCAACCACCCTGCGGGACATCGCGGAGGCGACCGGGCTCACCCGCCCGGCCCTCTATCACTACGTCAGCAGCAAGGAAGACCTGCTCGCCAAGCTCGTCGACCAGGACGCCGGCGGGGTCGCCGACCAACTGCACGAGATCCGCATGGACACCAGCCGTAGCGCGGTGGAACGCCTGCACGCCATGGTCTACAGCAGCGCACGGAGGCTGGCGCGGGACCCCGCACGCTTCCGGCTGCTGCTCCGCTCCGAAGGGGAACTGCCCCAGGACATCTCCCGCGCCTACGACAAGGGACGGCGACGGGTGCTGCTCGAGTTCACCGCGGTGATCCAGGACGGCATCACTGCGGGCCAGATCCGGCCCGTCGACGCCCGCACCGCCGCGCTCGGCCTTATCGGGATGACCAACTGGATCGCCTGGTGGCACAACCCCGGTCAGAAATCCGGCGAAGACGAGATCGCCGCACAGTTCGCCGACATGGCCGTGCGATCGCTTGCGCTCGCGACCGAACGGGGCGAGTCCGCCGGCAGCCCCGAACGCGCGATCGCGTTGCTCCGCCAGGACCTGGATCTGCTGGAGAACCTACTGAAGGACGACTGACGCGCCCGCCTCAGCTACCGGAGGCGGCATCGAACAGGAGTTGCAGCATTTGGCCACGCGGGTCGGCATCGATCGCGACCTCGGTATTGCACACGATCGCAGCTCCCACGCCCCGCTTGGTATCGAACATGACATAGGTGGCAGTGCCCAGGTCGCTGCCTGCGTGTTGCCAGATCCCGTCCGCATCACCCCGCAGCCGGTGCCACGCGTACCCCTGCGAGACGAATGGCAATGGTGCCTCCGACTTCGCCAGGATCTCGGCCGGCACACGACCGGTGAGCGCCTCGGCCGCAACACTGCCCGGCAGCACCGACCTACCGTCGATCGTGCCCGATCCCAGCCATAGCCTGGCCCACCGCGCGAGGTCGGTCGAGTTCGACCACAGCCCACCCGCAGGCGCGAGACAGGTGGTGTACGGCGCGTATTCGGCATGGCCGGTGAAATCTTCCGGGATGCTCTGCGGAATCAGATTGCGGTAGTCGAGCCACATACCGGTCTTGACGCCGTCGGCGTACCAGGCATGCGCCCGCGCCCGGTGATTCCTGGGGATGCGATCCCGGTCGAAGTCGGACTGGTTCATGCCGGCCGGCCGTAGGACATGGTCGCGACAGTAGTCCGCGAAGTATCGGCCGGTCACCGCTTGCACGATATGGCCGGCAAGGTCGAATCCGATGTCGGAGTACAGGTGAGCCTGTCCCGGCACTGTTTTCGCGAAGTTCTGCTCGGGATCATAGATCCAGCCGCGGGGTGCAGGGGTGAGGAAGTCATGGAGCCATCGCCCCAACTCCGCCGGATCGGGTGCGCCACCGGTGCGATATGTGTACCCGTACGGGCCCGGCTCGGGCCCGCTGGTCAGTGGTGTCAGGTGCGTCAGCAGGTGGCGCACGGTGATCGGGACCCGTGGATGATGCGGGCTACGAACAGCTTGTGGCCCGTAGATCTTGCTCTGCCGGAGAACGTCATTGACATCACTGTCGAGGCTCAGTCGCCCTTGTGCGACCAGCTGCAGCACCGCGGTTGCGGTCACCGTCTTGCTCACGGACCCGATGTTCAGGGTGCTGCGCGTGGTCATCGGCCGCCCGGCCCGCGCGGTACCCCATGCATCGGCGTACATTGTCCGGTCTCGCGATACCACCGAAACACTGCAACCCAGAACCTTTTTGGAGTCGGTCAGCTGCTTCAACTCCTTCTTGAGGGGAGCCGGCAGCGGCGGAACATCCCCTCCGTGGCTCGGGTGGCCACCGTCACCTGTCGTCGAATACGCTGTCGCGCTCCCTGTGACCACCGCCGCTGCCGCTGCCGCCGCGGAGGCGCCGATGAGGAATTGTCTCCTGCTTCCCTGTACCACTTGTATCTCCGATCACTTGGTCGGTGCAGCGCGAATTGGCGCGGCACGAATGCGATGAGGTGCCCGGTTCCCGACGCCGGATTCCGGCCTTGACGGGGACGGCCCGGGACTGCGCGATCAGTTCGTCGGCCCGGTCGGGTACCGCCTCCACCTCGGCCGTACTCCGCTCGGTGATCACGTCGAGCAGATGGAAGTCGCCGTGCACCGGCGAGGTCTCGCGTTGCAGCAGCCCGATCCCGCGCGACGCTCCGGTGACCACCGCGACCCGGCCGGACAGATCACAACGATTGTCGAGGTTCATTTTTGGTCACCGTCCGCAGCCTGCTCGTCGGCTTCGGTCACAAGAGTGGCGGCGATGCGCTCACGCAGCAGCTTCTTGTCGGTCTTTCCAACATGTGTTTGCGGCAGGGACTCGACACACTCAATGCGCTCGGGCCATTTGAATTTTGCCACGCTGAGACCGTCGAAATGTTGCTGCACCTCAGGCAGTGACACCCCGTCGCACGCGGGCACCACGAAAGCACAGGTTCGCTCGCCCAGACGCGGATCCGGCATCGCAACGACCGCGACCCGTGCGACCGCTGGATGACGCAACAACAGCAGCTCGATCTCTTCGGCATTGATCTTCTCGCCACCTCTGTTGATGACGTCTTTGATCCGTCCCTCGATGGCCAGGTAGCGGATCCCGTCGACCGAATCGACCCTCGCCAAGTCACCGGTCCGGTAGAAGCCGTCGTCGGTGAAGGCGCAGGCGTTGTGGTCGGCGGCATCGAAGTACCCGGGAATCGTGTACGGCCCGCGGCAGGTGAGTTCGCCGACCTGTCCGTCGGGAACCTCCTCCCCCGACACCACATCCACAATCCGGACCTCGTCCTCGGCCGCGAGTACCGATCCGACGTAGTTCCTACGGACCTGTTCCGGCGCATCGGGATCCGTTGCCGCGCAAAGCCCTTCCGCCATTCCGAACAATTGCCCGACCCGTGCCCCGAGTTGCTGTACCTTGTCGAACACCTCGCGCGGAACCTTCGCACCGGACAGCACGACCGTCCGTAGCGATCGCGACAGCTCCATATAGTCAGGGCGTTCCGGCCACGCGAACGATGCCGGACCGAACAGCGCGTCGTCGACCTGCTCCCGGGCCATGAACGCCAGGGCGGCGCCGGTTTCCAGAGGCGGCAATACCAGCCGTGCGCCGACCGCGTGCACCCCGTGGAGACCGCAGAGCACTCCCGCATTGTGGACCAGTGGTGCCAGGTAAGCGACGCGGGCGGTCTCGGTACGGCCCAGTCTGCGGGCGTAGAGCAGCGCATTGTTCCAGTACTCGGCGTGCAGGCGCGGAATCACCTTGGGCACACCGGTGGTTCCGCCCGACAGTTGGATCACCGCGACATCGGTGGGCGACAGTTGCTTCTGAATCTCCTGGACCTGGTCCCGAGCGGAGGCCGGATCGAGCCCGGCCCCCAAGTCCTCGACGCGGCTCACCCCCGGTGCCACGCGGGTTCCGATCGTGACGACCCGCCGCATCGTCGGGTGATCCGCCGCCTGTTCCTGCGCGAACTCGACCAGATCGAACTTCGGCAGATCCGCGTCGACGAGATGCGTAGTGGCGCCGACCTTCCGGCTGATGTATCCGATCTCGTGGCCGCGATGCGAGGCCAGGGTGGCCACGGGGATGGCCCCGGCCTTGAGGAAGGCGTACCACGCGAGCACGCACGCCAGCCGATTGGTGACCTGAAAGATCACCGGATCGCGCGGCCGGACCCCGAGTTGGATCAAACCGGCGGCGATGAGGTCCGTCCGGCGATCGAGTTCGGCATAGGTGGTGGCGCCGTCCTCGTCCACCACAGCGATCCGGTCCGGGAATCTCGTGGCCACCTCGTGGAATCGGACGGCGGTCGGGACATCGCTCCAGACGCCCGACCGTCGGTACCGATCGGCGCGAGCCAACGGGTACGGGACAAGGCGGTCACCCCCGGGGGGCAGTTCCACTCTGTGTTCCTCCTCTGACGAGCGCCGCGTTCTCATACAGCGTGATTGACGTTGACGTTCAATATCTGACGACCGAGTCGGTCTCGTCAAGGGTCGCGCAGGCCGGCACAGGGATCACCGCTTGACACTCTGTCGCACGCGTCGAATACTCAACAGTGACGTCAAATAGAGGTGGTATTGGGATGATGCACCGCATCGGGCTGGTGGTCCCCAGCTCAAACGTGACCGTGGAGAACGAGATCCCGGCCTTGCTGTCACGGCACTCATCCGGCGAGTTCACGTTTCACGCCAGCCGCATGAGGATGCACACCGTGTCCCCCGAACAGCTCGCCGCGATGAATGCACAGCGGGAGCGGTGCGTGATGGAGATCGCCGACGCCGCACCCGACGCGATCCTCTACGCCTGCCTCATCGCATTGATGGCGGGCGGTCCGGGCGAGCATCGCCGGGTGGAGGGTCTCATCGGGGAACAGCTCGCCACTGGCGGCTCCGGTGCGCTGATCCGGTCGAGTGCCGGGGCCCTGGTCGAGGCGTTGCAGGCATCCGGATCGACCCGGATCGCCGTCGTCACGCCCTACATGCGTCCGCTGGCCGAGATGGTCATGGACTATCTGCGGGCCGAGGGCTTCGACATTGTCGACTGGTGTGCTCTGGAGGTAGCCGACAACGCCGAGGTCGGATGCATACCAGGCAACCGCGTCCTCCAAGCGGCCCGGTCGCTTGATCTTTCGGCCGCCGACTCCCTCGTCATCTCCGCCTGTGTACAGATGCCGTCGTTGTCGATCATCGACCAGGCCGAGTCCGAGTTCGGCATTCCCGTGCTGTCCGCCGCTACTGCCGGGGCATTCAGCATCCTGCGCGGTCTCGGACTGCCCCCGGAGATCCCCGGGGCCGGCCAGTTGCTCGCTGCACAACCGTCCACCATCTCCTGAAGGGCTCCCACCATGACAACCAAGAGCCATCTCGCCGACGGTGTCGATCACGTGGCCTACCCGACATTCGATCCCACCGCCACCGTGCACTTCTATCGTGATGTACTCGGATTCCCTGTGGTGCACTCGATCTGCGCCGCGGGCTGGGGACCGGAGAAGCACCCGGACTTCATCCATTTCTTCTTCGATATCGGCAAGGGCGACCGGCTGGCGTTCTTCTACTACTTCGGCCTCGAGCCGTTCGATCAGGGTGCCCGCGGGGACGCTTACACCACCCACGGCAACGATGTCCCGCTCTACTTCGTACGGTCCCGGCACCTGGCCATTCACGTCGCCGGCGACGAGGAGCTCACCGAGTACCAGCGTCGCCTGGACGCGAGTGAATGGCCGTGCGAGCTCCGCCTGCAGCACGAAACCATCGAGTCGATCTACACCCACGACCCGAACGGCTATCTGATCGAGTTCACTCGGGCTCTGCGCCCGGTGACGCCGCAGGAGGACCTGGACGCGAACCTCACCATCGACGCGTTGCTGGACGTGATCGCGCGGGGGGAGCCCAACATGGCCGCTCTGCTCACCCGCAAGGCCGAACTGATCGTGGAACAGGCGCCACTGTGGACCAGGAAGCGGGAGGAGGTCAGCCAGTAATGAGCGCGCTCCTCATCCTCGACGTCCCCGAAAACGTCGCCGTGGTGGAAACGGCGATCGCCTCGGGCAATGTCCGCACCGAACGGATCGGACCCTACATCGCACTGATTTCCGACAGGGACATCACCATCGACCGGCGCACCACCGGATGCCGGCACGCCGTGTGGTACTCCTGCATCGCCGGGACCCTCCATTCCCGTATCACCCAGTGGGATTCGAATGCCCTGGTCGCGGTGGTCCGATGACCGGGCGGCGGACAGCCCTGCCGCCATCGGGACCGGGCACTCCTCTGCCCGGCCACACCCGGACGACGGTCCATCGGCTACGGACCGACGACGGCGCTCAGGTAACGGGGCTGCTGCACACCGTGCCCGGCGCGAAGACCGTTGTCTGCCTCGCCCATCCGCGACAGGATCTGACCCACCACCCCATCGTGGCCGAACTTCTCGGTCACCATCATGCGGTATGGACCCAGGGCACCCGCTCGGTGAACAACGACATAGCCCTCGTTCACGAGCAGGCGCTCCTGGATATCGCGGCCGGGCAGAAGTTCCTGCGGATGTCGGGTTTCGAGCACGTCGTCACCTTGGGCCACTCCGGGGGTGGCACATTGTTCGCCTACTACCAGGAACAGGCCGCGCGTACACCGGACGAGCGTGAATCATCGACACCGAGTGGTCGACCGACTCGGCTGGCGGCCGCGACGATGCCCGTGCCGGACGCCACCGTCTTCCTTGCACCGCACCCCGGGCAGGGGGCGTTGCTGATGAAGATGATTGACCCGTCGGTCGCCGACGAGACCGACCCGATGTCCGCCGTTCCGGAACTGGATCCGTATCACCCCGACAACGGATTCGCCACGCCTCCACAGGATTCCGCGTTCTCCGCGGAGTTCGTCGCCCGATACCGGCAGGCCCAGCGCGATCGGGTGGCGCGCATCGACAACCGGGCGCGCGAACTCGTCGCGGAGGCCGACCGGTATCGGGCAGTCACGGATGACATCATCAGCCGACGGCGCGCCCTGGCGCCCCGCCTGCTGATCGTGTACCGGACCGATGCCGATCTGGCCTGCGTCGACCCGACCCTGGATCCGAACGATCGTCCCTACGGTTCGCTTTTCGGTCCGCGTCCGGACCTGACCAACTACGGGCTCACCGGGTTCGGGCGAATTACCACCGCCGACGCCTGGCTGTCCACCTGGTCCGGGCTGAGTACCAACGCCGATTTCGTCCGATGTGCACCTGGCGTCCGGACACCGACCCTGTTCATCGAACTGAGCGGCGACCAGGCCTGCACCCCCCAGGAGGCCGGCACGATGTTCAACGCCCTCGGCGCCGCCGACAAACAACATCTGCGACTGCGGGGCACGCACTTCGGTGCGGCCCTGACCCCCGGTGAACCCACCGGAATCGCCCGGGCGGCCCAGGCGATCGACAGCTGGCTGTCGGATCGGTTCGGCTGAGCCGTCCGGATCATCCGGGCGGTTCCGGGCACGTGGCGCCCAGGAAGGTGAAGGGTGGCATGTCTGCGATCAGGGATGACAGGGAGAGGAACGAGACGGTGCGATCGCCTGTTCGATGGCAGAGGGATGCGGGGAAGGTGGCGGATGGAGAGCAAGGTGACGAACGGAGCGGTTGTCCGGCCGGCGCGGGTACTGATCGCGGCTGACAAGTTCAAGAAACCGCCGGCCTGGGCTTCGCACGACGGACGATTCGCCCACGGCGCTATCACCCCGCAGAATGACCAGTCCCGTGCCCTCGACGCCCGCCATCGCCCGTGCGGCGCTACTGGCCACCACCTATATGTGCTGGTCGTCGCCGGGTGTTGCCCGACGGTGGCATCGGCTTCGAGGTGAGGTCACCGCCGGGCGTACGTACAGGGTGGCAGGCCGCACTGACAGTACTGGCTCAAGGTCGGCGGAACTTGCCTACTGTGACTGGCCGAAATAGTTGCCGCTTGGGCGCGACACCTGTCACTGAGCATCTGGGAGCCCGATATCGATAGCAACGCTGCGGGAACTCCTTGGCCAGACCCTGGTGGCCGCAGTCGACCTCGGCGTGCACATCGTGGTGGAGGCGGAACTGTTCGGCGATGCCCTCGGTACGCACAGCGGTCTGGTCGTGCATGCGGCCCGGGCGGACGTCGCCGGAGAACAGGGTGCGGCCCTGGTGGTCGCTGCATGTGGTGGTCTTCGTCGTGTTCTGCTTCTTCTTGCCCGCGACGAAGGCTTTGCGTCCGGAGCGACCCGCGCGCGGGCGTCGGACCTGGACTTCCGTGCCGTCGAGCCGGATGTCGACGCCTTCGGCATCTGCGTAGGCGAACAGGTCGTCCAGGGTGCGGATGCGCAGACCGGGGCGGTCGGGGATGGCGAAGCCCCGCGCGGCGAGCAAGGGTCTGACCTCGCGGATCGCGGCGGAGACGGTGGAGCGGTCCGCCCCGTGCAGCTCGGCCAGGGCGGCATGTGGCAGCCCGAGCCGCAGGTGGACCAGGGTGGCCGCGAGCCGGTCGGTGAACACCAGGCGCGGCTTGCGTCCAGCACCCTCTCCGCTTGCGGGGGCCGCCCCTCATCACGTGCAGGGCGACGCGCGGGCCGCCGCCCAGGGCGGGGCGAGTTCTTCGAGCAACTCCCCGAAATGTGCGCGGGAGACCGCGGACAGGGCAGGATGGTTGCAGGCCGTACGGGCCCAGGTCAGCTTCACAACGCACCCAACCCGTACGGCCCTTCCTCTGGCACGGCCTGACCTGACCTGCTCGCATTCGCCCGCGACGCTCGCGAAAATTCATTTCACGCGCGACCTGCTGCTCGCTACACCGTGAAACTCTGATGCACCACACCAGGCGACGTGATGGCTGCCCTTCAAGGCAGCGCGCGAGTATCGAACGATGAACAATCCCCGCCGTGAGCTACTGCGCTGGCAGTTCGACATGACCTGTGCACTGTTCACATGCCACCTGGAGCGGCTCGCGCCCGAGGACTTCCTGTGGGAGCCCACTGACCTGACTTGGACAGTGCGCCCGGACACCGCCGGAAACTGGCTGCCGGACTGGGCCGACACCGAGCCCGAACCCGTTCCCACCATCGGCTGGGTGAGCCGGCACATCGGCTGATGGTGGAGCACTGCCATCGCTCACGGACCGGCCCCGCTCACTGCACACCTCAGTAGGCGACGGCTGCGCTGTTGTTGCGGTTGTGCGAACCGGCGCTCAGGCGCCCCGTTGCCGGGTCGCGTTCGATGGCCACCCAGAGGCCCTCGCCGGCCATCAGTGCGTGCTCCCCGTCCACCTCTTGCCAGGCCAGGCCCGTCCCTTCCAGCACGGCGTGATCGAAACGGCCTGCCGGGACGGTGACAGTGGCTTCCCCGGTCCGGGGGTCGAAGGACGGTACGTAGAAGTCCGGTGTATTGATGGCTTCCTGGACTGTCATCCCGAAGCAGGTGTAATTCAACAGGGCTTGGAAGGTTCGCTGGTGGAGTCCTGCCCCCATCGAGGCGAAGCCCAGCACAGGTTCGCCGTCCTTGAAGAGGACGCCGGTCTCGGTCGGCGCCGGAAGCCGTTCACCGGGCCGTGTTTGGGCGACCAGCGGCTGCTGGAAGGAGGCCGGATCACCGATGGAGATGCCGTCGACGTTGATCGCGGTCTTGCCCCACAGGACGCTGTTGATCGAATGAGTGACGGAAGCGATGTTGCCCTCGGCGTCGATCGCGACCACATCGTCGGAGTGCATGGGCGAAGTGCGCTTCCAGTTGGAGACCCCGGATCCGTTTGCGATGTGGGCCCAGAGCTTCTCCGCGTGCGCCAGGGTCACTCGTGCCTCGGGTGAGAAATCGATGCCCGGATAGAGGTCGGCCAGGCCCTCGGGCGGGAGGAACATAAGCGCCATCAGCTGTGAGACGTCCAGGGCTGTGCACAGTGCGGCAGACGACTTGGTCCAGTGCGCGCCCTTGGCGAGGCCGGCGACACGCGCGAGATTCTGGGCCTCGATCATTGCCACACCGCCGCTGTTCGGCCAGGGCGCCGTCGCAATGGAGTAGCCGTCGCCGATGTCGGCGGTCAGCGCATCCGCCCAGATCACCTCATAGTCCTTGAGGTCTTGGAGCGTCATCCTGCCGCCGTCGGCCTGGACGGCCTTCACCAGGCGCTCGCCCCACTCGCCCCCGTACATGTATCCGGCACCCTCGGCTGCGATACGGCGCAAGGTCGCAGCGAGCTTCGGCTGGAGCAGTGTTTCGCCCTCGCGGTAGCGGGAGCCGTCAGGCTTGAGCAGGGCTTCTCGTGTCTCCGGCAGCCGAGCCAGGTCGTCGTGGCGTTGCTCGTAACACCAGGCGACGCTGTCATTCACCGGTGTGCCGGTCTCGGCGAGCTCGATGGCCGGCTGGAAGAGAGCCGCGAAGGGCAGCCTGCCAAAACGTGTGTGCGCGGCCTCGACTCCCTTCATGAAGCCTCCGACGAGTGCCGTCCGGCCGCTGGGCTCCTTACCGAGCGGCAATGTGCCGGGCGCGAAATCCACGGCACCCGGGATGCTCATCGGGTCGGTCTCCGCGGCGACGGTGTTCCACTCCGCGTTCATGGTGGTCACACGGCCCGTCCTCGCCTCGAAGTACACGAGCGACATGATGCCGAAGTAGCTGATCGGAGCACCCGCTGTCAGGGCGACCTGAGTCAGAGCCGTGGTCATCGCCGCGTCGATGGCACCACCGCCTTGCTTGAGTGCCTCAAGCCCGGCCCGTGCCGCGTAGGCACCGTAGGAGACGGTGACGGCGCCGTTGCTGCCGTCGGCAGCGCCGGCCGTGGTACGGGTCGCGCACTGTTGTGCCATGTACTGATCTCGCTCACCCGGTGCCCAGCTTGAGGACGTGAGATCGACGACGGCTTCGCTCGGTTCCTGGGTATCCACAGACGGAATCCCTTTCCATGGGGGGTGCATTCTCGCGGTGACCGGTCACTCGGATGCTAAGCCGGTGCAGGCAGTGCGGGCACTCTCCGGTTGTCGAGCATATTTGTGATTCAAGTCGACAAGCTGAGGAACTCTCCCGGTCGAGCGTGACAAATCAGCCCATCACGCTGAAGCTGCTGTTCGGGTTGATGTCGCGCAGGCGGCTGTAGTGCGAGAGATCAACCTTGTGACCCGTGCGCGGAAGCTGGATGTGGACGGGGTCGATGTCATGATCGTGGCCGTTCTCGCAGGCGTGGATGATTGCGGCGAGAAACCCCCCGACGACCGGTGCGTTCTTGAACTGGTTGCCGCTGGTGCCGATGGCGACGTAGTAGCCGGGCAGTTCGGTCTTGTCGTAGATCGGGATCCAGTCGTCGGACACGTCGTAGACGCCGGCGAGCCCGCGGGGAGTACCGGGTACGGGCAGGGTGGGTATGCGGCGGGCTGCCCTGAACGTCTGGGCGTCGTAGACCGCCTTGGTGGGGTTGATCTTGTACGTGTCGGGGTCGGCGAGCCACTGCAGTTCGTCACACTCCGGCTCGGTGCCGCCGATGATGAGGCCGCCGCTGGGAGTCCCACGGAAGTAGGTGCCGAGGTCGACGTCGGCGACAAGGGGGCCCGCACCGTTGTCGCTGTACCCCTCGGGGGCCCGGAGCTCATGGACCTCCTGTCGCAGAGGGCGGGTGGAGACGCGGAAGGACTCGCCCACGCCGGCAAGGGAGTTGATGGCCCCCGAGTGCGGGCCGGCGACATTGACGACGACCGGTGCCGAGAGTGATGTGCCGTCGGCGAGCGTGACCCCGGTGACGTGGTCCGTCCTGCTGACGGCAGTGACTGCGGAACGGAAGCGGAATCGGGCGCCGTGACGCTCCGCGGCCACCATCAGGTTGTGGGCGGCGAGTTGAGGGTCGTCGACAAAGCCGCTGTCAGGGGTCCAGTAGGCGGTCAGCCTGCCGTTGGCATCGTCCCAGAAGGCCTCGTCCGTAATGGCCCTGGGCGGGTAGTAGCGGCCGGGATCGAGCAGTGGCATCCGTGCCTGGAGCGTCTCCTCGTCCCATTCCTCGTACGGCACACCGACCTGGTCGAACAGTGACAGGACGGCGCTCCGGTCCTGATTGGGGGTGTCGAGCGTCAGGCCGCCCGTCGTGACGAAGCGCGCAAGGCCTGCGTCATCGACTCCCCCGAGGTGATCAGCCCAGTTGTCCCAGGCCTGCTTCGCCTCCCACGCGCTCGCCACTCCGGCCCATGTGGAGTAGTTGAAGCGCACGACGGCAGACGACGCGCTGGTCGACCCACTGCCCGCTGCCGGCCCACGGTCGACCACGCAGACCTGTCTTCCGTCAGCGGCGAGGGCATATGCGATGGAGCAGCCAACTACGCCGGCTCCGATGACTACGGCGTCGAATGACTCATCGGGCATGGAGATACCTCCTGGAGAATGGCTTTTGTACGCGGAATGAGATGCCCAGACCGTATGAAACGGCTATTCACAGGGTTTGAGGTGTGTTTGCATTCAATGGAAACTGACGAGCTTGAGCCTAGAAACAGAAGATTCTTACTACTACGTACAGGTGTTGATGTTTCGGCGGAGTGAACGTGACAAGCGTCGTGTCGGGCCGTCTCGCGGCCGGAGTGCCGAGGCGAACAGAGCCGCTTCGGCCTTCCGGCATCCCTCCACGAAGGGCACGACACAGCGCCTCGAAGCGGTACCTAATGCCGCAGCATGTCAAAAGCGGGTCAGGCGGGCCAGCTTCAAGCCGAGGTGCAACGTCAGCCGGTCGAGCCCGTCGCGCAGGTCCAGCCCGGAGACTTCCTCGATCCGGCTGATGCGCTGGTACAGGGTGGTCCGGTGCACATGCAGGGCATCGGCAGCACGCTGTGCATCGCCTGCGAGATCGAGATAGACCTCTGCGGTCGTCATCAAGGCCTCAGCGTTGCGGCTGCGCGCCAGCCGAAGCATGGGAACGGGATACGAGGTCGACTTCAGTTCATGCGGGGAAATCTGAGCCAAGAGCGCGTATGCGCCAAGTGATTCCCATAACAGGACGGATCCGAGACCGGGCAGGAATTCGGCTGCCCGTGCAGCCACCAGTGCCTGTTCGTAGGAGACGGCAGCCTTTCGCAGACCATTCTGGGCAAGGCCGACGCCGACGACCGCATGCTGTCCGGTCAGGCGAGTGAAGTCATCGACAATACGTCCGCACACGTCGGTGATGTGCTGGTCACTCCACTTGCGGCGGCCCGCGAGCAGGAGCACTGCCCGGCGTCGCTGAAGTGACGTCAGTACTTCCATTTCGAGGTACGGACCGGCTGCCTGCCGGACGACCTGTCCCAGTGCGACCTCGGCCTCATCCGCCATGACGCCGACATCGGCGGGGCCGCTGTCACCTTCGGTGCGCACGACCTGCACGGCGACCACGGTGACGGATGACGTGTCCCGCAGCACACCTTCGTCCTTGAGGTCGGCCTCGGCCCTGGAGCGCGCCACCGGGTCGGCCGCCAACAGCTCGCGCAGCAAGGCGTCGTGCAAGGACTGTCTGCGCTCGGAGTGAAGGTTTCGCCGGTACATCATCAGAGCGATCGCTTCGGTCACGGCAGAGGCATCGGCGATCTGCTCGTCGGTGAGACTGTTGTCCCCGTCGATCAACCACAGGTAGCCCAGGAGCAGCTGTGCGTACCGGATCGGGAAGCAGACCCGGGACTTCGATCCGTATTGAGGCATCGGCGCGATTCGCGTCGGTCCTTCGGCACGGTCGATTCCCGTGGCCAGAATGGTCTCCGCGATGGCACCGTCTACCTCCCGGCCCAGAACCGACTGGATGCGCACGGAGTCCTCGTCACCGTAGTGCTTGCTGGCAACGATCAGATGGATGGCACGGTCGTCGAGCGCCACGGACCGCTGGAGCCGATCGGCCAGACTGTCGACGATCTCCTGCAGTCCGTCCACGTGCATATCGCTCTCCCACTGCTGCATAGGAACACCGTCCTCTCATTAGCCCCTGCTTGCCTGAAGGCAGGCGGTGCCACTCCAAAGGCTGTCCCGTAGTCCGTGGCGGACGCGCGACGAAGGCTGGGATGCTTCGCCGCGTTGTTGGATCGCCCGCATGCGTCCAGTACGCGGCGTCCTTCCGCCTTGCGATGCCCCACGTCCGACGCCGTGCGCTGATCCGCCAGGGACTACGGGACAGCCCTCGGGCGAAGCACACGTGTGAAACCCGGCCACCCGCAGGACATATGAATGGCCACGGCACGCGTCCCGCCGACGCAGGGCCGACGGGCTCCCGGCAGATGCTGCCACCTGCCTCAATCGACAGCGTGCGCCGGTCACTGAGACGCGCGTCCGGCCGTCGATGGAGCGCTTCCGCCCACAGCAGGAGCCGGTGGTCGAGGCGGAGGAGCCGTCACAGCACCACCACCGAGCGCAGGCATCTCCGCCGTGCATCCGCTCGAACGCGCTCTCCACTTCGTCGAGCTGGATGGTTTCGGTGACGAACGTGTCCAGATCCGAACGCCTCTGCAGGTACAGGTCGATGAGCATGGGGAAGTCGCGGGAGGGCAGGCAGTCGCCGTACCAGGACGACTTCAGAGCTCCACCGCTCCCGAAGACGTCCAGCAGGGGCAGCTTCAGCTGCATCTCCGGTGTCGGCACGCCTACGAGCACGACTGTGCCGGCCAGGTCGCGGGCGTAGAAGGCCTGCTCGTAGGTCTCTGGGCGTCCGACCGCCTCGATGACGACGTCGACGCCCAGGCCGCCGGTCAGTTCCCTGATCGCTTCGACCGGGTCGCTCTTGCTGGAGTCGACCGTGTGCGTGGCGCCGATCGAATGCGCCGTCCGCGGCTTCCTCTCGTCGATGTCCACAGCGATGATCTTCGCGGCACCCGACAGGCGAGGGCCGGCGATGGCAGCGTTGCCGACACCGCCGCAGCCGATGACGGCCACCGAGTCGCCCGGAGCTACCTCGGTGACGCCGGGGCCGACTGCCTCGACCACGCCGGCCGCCTCGTGGCCGAGCAGGAACGGGAAGTCTTCGTTGATGCCGCCCTGCTGGTAATGCAGATCGGTGTGGCACACTCCGCAGGCCTGGACCTCCACCAGCGCTTCGCCCGGTCCGGGGTCGGGCACGAGGATCGTCTCGACGCGGACCGGTTCGCCCTTGCCCTGTGCGATCACGCCATGGACTTCATATGCCATGCCGGTGTTCCTCTTCCTCAAAGGTCACGGGCCCTGAAGTGCCACGTGAGTGCAACGAAGTCATACCGGCCGTACTCGGCGCCCTGTTTGGTCCGCCCGTAGACGCGCTTGTGGGTGGAGTCGAGATCGATGAACGCCTTCTCTCCGGAGCCGGACAGCAGTGGAGTGCGCGCGGCCAGCGCGACCAGGAATCTGCGGTGCACAGCGTGGAGTTGGAGGGCGTTACCGTGGGTGAACGCCCGAAGGAAGGCGCCCAGCATGGACGGGGCGCGGATACCACCGAACAAGGCCGGCATCGCCCCGTGCCGCAGCACGTGGAGGCCGTCGATGCTGTCCGCGCCCGCCGCCATGCCGGCCACAACGCTGCTGATCTCGGCGTCCGCCGCAGCCCCGAGCCATTTGTCGTCCTGGTCGGCTTCACCTTCCGCGTCACCAGGTCCGGCAGCCCACACCGTTCGGAGAACTCCTGTTTTCCCAACTCAGAGCGCAACTCCACTTTCATTTCCAGGCACTGGACGAACCATTACCCGGTGGATCGAAGCTAAGGCAGGGGCGGGGAAGCCACGGCACCCATGTGGCGCTCGAACCACTCCAGCAGACGTGCGCAGTAGTCAGTGACAGCCGGGAAGTTGCGCACGCCGTGCCCCTCCCCGGGGTAGGTCACCAATACCGACTCGACATCGTTCTCCACGAGCGCCTGATGAAACGCCAGGGCCTGGCTGGCAGGCGTGCACTTGTCGAGTGCTCCGGCCACTTGCAGTGTGGGTGTGCGCACTTGGGCGGCGAATCGTACGGGACTGCGTTCGACATAGCGGCCGTTGAGCGCCTGGGGTTCGTCCATGAGGAGCATCTGATCGAAATACGGAATGTTGGACGTGTGGTGCTGGGTGTACCACTCGGTGACGGGAGCAATCGGGGCTGCGGCAGCGAACCGCTGGTCCTGGGTGATGAGCCAGGCCGACATGAAGCCCCCGTAGGAGCCTCCGAAGACGCCGATCCGATCCGGGTCGGCAAGCTTCTGGTCCACGAGCGAGTCGATGCCGCTGAGCACGTCGTGCATGTCCGCGCCGCCCATGTCCCCGAATACGGCCTCGGCGAAGGCCTGGCCGCGGCCGCCGCTGCCTCGTGGGTTGGGGTGCAGGACGGCGTAGCCATGACTGACCAGCAAGGGAGTGATGGGGAATCCCATGGACCAGGCATTTTGCCAGGCCCACACGGGGCCGCCATGCAGATGCACCACCAGCGGGTGTGGGCCCGGACCTTCAGGGGTGCAGAGCAAGCCCTGGATGCGCAGTCCATCGGGGGCGGTCCAGTCTACGGACCGGACCGTGCCGGCGATTCCTTTCAGGTAGGTGGTTCCGGGATGCGCCAGCTCGGCCACGGTGGACAGCGAGCCCCCGTTGAGAATTACCAACTCCGGATAGCGATCGTAGCTGTGCAGGACACCCGCGTCGCCGACGGCAGAGAAGGACAGCTCCGGGTAGCGGTCCCCGAGCGTCTCCGTACTGACCCACGCTTCGATCGCCTTCGCCGCCCCAGCGTCATTGACGTGGCAGCGGCCTGCGACAGTTTCGAGCCCACGTACGGCGGCGTAGCCGAGCTCGCCCTCACTCACCCAGCCCAGGTGGGTCACGTCCGCCCCGTGCGTGTCGACGCGCTCCACTCCGTCGACTCCTGCCCCGGCGGCCGCGGTGGACACCAGTATGAGGTCGCCGGCGACGACCTGACGGTCCGAGCAGAGTGCCTCGACGAAGGCGACGGTCCGCCCCGACGGCGACGCCGCGGGAATCCCCAGCTGCTTGTCACTGGTGTACAGCACAGTCTCCTCGCCGCTGCCCACCTTGATCAGTCTCAGGTCGGCGGAGTACCAGGCTTCCTCTCCCGGCGCGGGACTCGTGACGCAGACGAGGTCATCAGGTCCCGCCCAAGCGGCTTCCCACACGTTCGTCGATTCCGCGCTCACCCGGCGTGCCGCACCCGATGCGGGTGAGACGACCCACACCGAACGCCATCCATGTGTCTGCGCGCCGCCCCGCAGAACCTCGGGCTTCCAGGGCTCGGTGCTCCCGCCGGGGACGGCCGTCGTCCCTGACCCCTGTCCGCCGGCGAGATCTGCTCCGTAGGCGGCCACCTGAACGAGGACGGCGCGCCCGTCCGGCCCCCAGGCCAGCGACTCCACACACCCGTCCACCTGTGCCTGGGCGACCGGCTCCAGAGTGACGGCATCGACTACTCGTAGCTGGAAGTCGCCTTCGGCATCTCCGTCCGACAGATAGGCGAGCAGCGTTCCATCCGGAGAAAAGCGCGGCAGCCGCTGGCTGCCGGCCCCGCTGGTGAGGAGACGCACCGCTCCGGCCTCCGCCAGGCACACCCGTGTGGGTGCCGTGCCCGCCAGCTCGGTCATGAGCGATCCTGTGAACACAACCGCCGTTCCTTCGGGATGTATGTGCGGATCGGCGGCGGCGCTGACTTTGCCGAATGCCGGCTCGTGCAGGCGCCGGAAGTGATCATCTACCTCGGTGAAGTGGTCCGCTGTCATCATGCTCTCCCATGACTGGTTCCTGCGCCGGTGCTCGGCGCCCGTCCTTGCGGCTGCGCTACCAAGTTTCGGAGGGCAGGATCCGCTCGCACATCGGACACGTGTCGACCTTCTCCCCGTGCTGCCCCGACACGTGTCGATCCCCGCGCTCCGAACGGGAGCTTCTTGCGCGGCGAAGGGCTGTCCCGTAATCCCACGCCCATCAGTGGTTACGGGGCAGCCCTGAGGGATTCCGCCACGGTGGGGCATGGCTGCCGGGCGTCTCAGATGGTTGTGACAGGGGGCATCTGGGCGTGGAGGAAGTCGAGCATTCTGGTGAGGAGGTCCGTGTGGGCCGCCGGGGTTTCGATGTGGTGGCCTTCGGTCGGATAGACGACGAGAGAGCTGGGCGCGCCGTGTTGAGTGAGAGCGTGGTGGAATTCGATCGCCTGGGTGGGCGGGGTACAACGGTCGTTTCCACCGGTGATGTTCAGAACTGGGGTGGTGACGCGGTCGGCGAAGAAAACCGGGCTGCGAGTGAAGAAATTTCCGGTCGGGTCGGTGACTGACGCGCCGAGAAAGGCTTCGTCGAAGTCGGGGATGTTCGAGGTGAAATGCTGGCTGAACCAGTTGGTCACCGGTGCCATGGGGATTGCTGCCGCGATCCGATTGTCCTGGGTGACGAGCCAGGAGGACATGTAGCCGCCGTAGCTGCGGCCGGCGACGGCGACGCGGGCTGGATCGACGAAGCCTCGGGCAGCGAGCGCGTCGATGCCGCTGATGAAGTCCTGGGTGTCGGCGCCGCCCATGTCACCCAGAACGTGGGCGGCGAAGGCCTGTCCGCGGCCCCCACTGCCGCGGGGGTTCGCATGCAGGACGGCGTAACCCTGGGATGCGAACAGGGGAGTCCAGTTGTAGATCATGTGCCAGGAGGGCCGGTAGGCAGCGACCGGGCCACCGTGGATGAGCACGATGAGGGGGTGCGGGCCCTGGCCGTCGGGGGTGACGAGAACCCCTTCGATCTCGAGCCCGTCCGGCGCCTTCCATGAGGCGACCGTCGCGGTTCCGCCGACCTTGCGCAGGTATTTGGTGCCGGCGTGAGCGGTGGTCACCAGTGTGGTTTCACCGGAGGGCGTGACGACAACCAGGGTAGGCGGCTCGCCGTAGCCGTGCATGGCGGCAACGAAGGAACCTTTGCCCGAGGGGAAGGGGGCGGCGCTGGGATACCAGGTGCCGGCAGTCCGATGCCTGGAGGACCAGGTCTCCTGCCACGTGCCGGACACATCGATCTCACCGATGACGGTCTCCATACGGCGTTGGCCTGCGGCCAGGAGTGTGGAGTCGTCACGCCATGACAGGGAGGTGATGTCCACTCCGCCGGTGTGGACGGTGGTGATCTCGCCGGTGTCGAGGTCCAGGAGTCTGGCGTTGCCCGCGATGACACCTCGATCGCTGCAGATCGCTTCGACGTAGGCGATCCGCTGCCCGTCGGTTGATGAGGTCAGCAGCCCGAGTTGTGACGAGGACGTCGCGACTTCGACGGGAGGCTCGTCCGGGCTCGGGAAGGTGACGATGCGGGCCCGGTACCACGCGCTCTCCCCCGGGACGTCGGAGGCGATCGCCACGACGCCGCGGCGGCACCAGTCCGCTTCCCAGACGCTGTGGTTGGCGGCCGAGATCCGGGAGATGCCGTCGTCGGCGGCGTTGAGAACCCACGCGTGGCGCCAGCCGCCGTTCGTGTCGGGTCCTTCGGTGTAGGGCCGCGTGGTGGGCGTGGCGCTGTAGCAGCCTGAGCCGTCGGCTCCGGAACGGTCGGCGTCCGCTTGGGCCAGGCCCACGAGAATCTGCAAAGTGCCTGGCTGAAAGCGCAGGTATTCGACGTAGCCGGGCAGGTGGTGTGTGCGGCGGGCCCGGGTGGCGAGGGTGGTGACTGTGACGCCGGACGGACCGTCGATGTAGGCAAGGTGCAATCCGTCGGTGGACCAGGCAGGTCCTCTGGTGCCTCCGATGTCGGTGATCCGCCCGCTGGGGACATCGATCAGATGGACGGAAGCGCGGGGCGGTTCGTCGAGGGCGTCGCGTACGGTGCCGGTGAAGGCGATGTGACGTCCGTCGGGGGAGGGCGCCAGGTCCGTGACGTCGGTGATCCTGCCGAGTCCTGGACCAAGGCTGTGCTTGAGGTAACGGTCGACGGTCTCTGCGTGAACGCTCATGTGTCGCCTGCTTTCCGCGGATGTCCGCTGTGCCGGCCCGCTTCTGGACGTGCCCCGGGCAGGGCGCTGACGAGGCGCTGTGTGTACGGGTGTTGGGGGGCGTCGAGGACGGCGGTCGTGCCACCCCTTTCGACGATCTCGCCATGGTGGAGGACGACGACGCGGTCGGTCATCTGTCGCACGACGGACAAGTCGTGGGTGATGAACAGCATGCTCATGCCGGTGGTTCGCCGGATGTCTCGCAGCAGTTCCAGGATGTGGGCCTGGGCGGATACGTCGAGGGCTGCGACGGGTTCGTCGCAGATGAGCAGAGTGGGCCGGACAGCCAGGGCACGGGCGATGGCGACCCGTTGGCGTTCACCGCCGGACAGTGCCGCCGGCTTGCGTCCGGCGTAGGAGGCGGGCAGGCCCACGCGGGCCAGGAGTTCGGCCGCGGTCGCCGATCCCTCGCGGCGGACACCGGTGCGATTGGCTGCTTCGCGCAGTGTGGAGCCGATGGTGAGGGAGGCGTTGAGCGAGGCGTAGGGGTCCTGGAAGACGACTTGGACAAAGCGTCGCACCTGTTGCCGCTGGGCACGGCTCAGGCGCCGGTAGTCCGACGCGTCAATGCCGTCCAGCTCCAGGCGGCCGGTGTCGGGGGTCGCGAGGCCGAGGATGGAGCGGGCGATGGTGGTCTTGCCGGAGCCTGTCTCTCCGACGAGTCCGACCGACTCCCCCTCTCGGATGGTGAGACTGACTCCGTCGAGTGCGGTGGCGGTGACGGCGCGGCCTACCAGCCGGGTGGTGCGGTAGGTCTTTCGTACGTCGGTGAGAGTGGCGATCACCCGTCCCTCGGAAGGCGTTGGCGGGGTTGCGGCCAGGTGCCCGGCCTCTTGCACGTCTGCGGCGAGTTCGCCGCGTATATCCGAAAGGCGCGTGCAGGCCGACGTACGGTCGTCGGTGAGGACGGCCAAGGGTGGACGGGCCGTTGTGCACGGCTCGGCAACCCAGTGGCAGCGGTCCGCGAAGCCGCACCGATGGGCGACGTCGTCGGCCCGCGGAACGTTTCCGGGGATGGATACCAGCTGGTCGACGTAGTGTGTGACGGGCGGTTCGGCCAGCATCAGTCCGTGACTGTAGGGGTGCGCCGGATTGTTCCTGAGCTTCTGTGCGGGGGCGCTTTCGACGACGGAGCCCGCATACATGACGTGGATGCGGTCGCAGACCTCGAAGGCGACGCGCAAGTCGTGGGTGATCAGGACGAGGGCCATGCCGCGGCGCTGCTGGATGTCCTTGAGAAGTCCGAGCACTTCGTCCTGGGTGGTGACATCGAGCGCGGTGGTGGGTTCGTCGGCGATGAGGAGTTCCGGGTCGCCGGCGAGTGCGGAGGCCAGGGCGACGCGCTGGCGCATGCCCCCGGACAGCTGGAAGGGGTAGCGGTCGGCGATGCCGGGCTGCAGATCGACCTCCGCCAGGCGGCGCACGACTTCTGCGTGCGTCTGTGAGCGGTCACGCCGCACATCGCGCAGGGACTCCGCGATGTGCGCACCGGCCGTCTGTAGAGGATTGAGCATGGTGAAGGGGTCCTGCAGGAGAAGGCTGATGCGGGAGCCCCTGATCGGGCGCAGATCCTTCTCGCCGGCTCCCAGTAGCTGCGCTCCGCCGTAGGTGACGGATCCGCGTGCGTGCAGGCCGGGTGGCAGCAGGCCCGTGATGGCCCGCGCGGTCAAGGATTTGCCGCTGCCGGATTCGCCGACGATGCCCAGCGTCTGGCCCCGATGGAGGCGAAGGTCCACATCGCGTACGAGCACAGCCTGGCGCTCACCATTGCCGAGGGTGACGGTGAGCTGGTCGACGCACAGCAAGGGGTTGTCGGGCTGCGAGGAGACCGGCGCCTGCGCGGAGTTCAGCGCGGTGAGACGGGGGGTGTTCACGTGCGGTCTCCTCGCCGGTCGAGTTGTTCCTGGAGCCAGTCGCCCAGAAGGGAGGCACTGGCGGCGGTAAGGCACAGCAGGACTGCGGGAGCCATGGACAGCCACGGATTCTCCGCGATGAGGGCTTGTCCGTCCGCCAGCATGCGTCCCCAGTCGGGGCTGCCGCCGGGAACGCCCAGCCCGAGGTAGCTCATTGCGGTGAAGCCGATCAGCGCCCCGACGAAATCGAGGAGGAAGGTGGCGAACACGGTGGGCAGGGTGTTGGGAAGGATGTGCCGCAGCAGTATTCGCCACGGCGACAGTCCGAGGGTCCGGGCAGCATCTACATAAGGCAGGCGCACGTGGACCATGGTGGCGCTGCGGCAGAGCCTGATCTGCCCCGGCACGGACAACACCAGCAGCACGGCAGCGGTGACCCAGTACCCGCCACCGAGTACCCCGACGGCGACGATTGCGATGAGCAGGGCGGGCAAGGCGTAGACCAGGTCGGCGAAGCGGCCCACGAGGCTGTCGGTGATGCCGCCGAAGTAGGCGCCGGCCATGCCCAGGCCGGCGCCTACGGCCAGACAGCCGAGGGCGACGACGAGTGGTCCGAGCAGTGCTGAGCGGGTGCCGCCGATGAGTTGGGAAAGCACGTCGCGTCCGAGCTGGTCGGTGCCGAGCAGGTGGCCGGGGCCGGGAGCACTGACGCTGAGCGCGGGGTTTTGCGCCCCCGGGTCGTGAGGTGCCAGTGCCTGCCCGGTGACGGTGACCAGGAACACGAACAGCAACAGGATGCCGCAGACGAGGGGGACGGCACGGATACGGTGCCGCCCCTTCGCCGCGGTGACTGCAGGGCTGGGGGTGGCGGTCGAGGTCATCGGGTCACCCTCTTGCGGCGGTGCGGGTTCGGGGGTCGAGGACCAGGGCGATCACGTCGACCAACAGGTTGACCAGGACGACGAGAAGAGCCACGAAGAATGCAAGGCCTTGCACGACCGGGACGTCCTTGGCGTTGACGGACTGCACCATCAGCCGGCCGATGCCCGGCAGGGAGAACACGGACTCGACCAGTGCTGCTCCGGAGATCGCGGCGATCAGCAGCAGGCCCGAGGCCGTCACCATGGGAAGAGCTGTATTGCGCAACGCGTATCGGGTCATGATCCGAGCCCATCCCAGGCCGCGGGCCCGCGCGAAGGTGATGTAGTCCTGCTCCATGACATTCAGTACGGCGGCCCGTGTCTGACGCATGATGAGCGCCGCCAGACCCGCGGAGAGCGCGACGGCAGGCAGGGCGAGGTGGGAGACGCGGTCGGCGAATCCGTTGCCGCCGGCCCCGTACACGGGAAACCAGGCGAGCTGTACGCCGAAGACGTAGATCAGCAGAATGCCGACCGCGAAGCCGGGTGTGCTCATTCCGATCACGGTGAGGGCGGAGCTGATCCGGTCCAGTTTTCCGCCTTGGCGGATCCCTGCCGCCATGCCGGTGGTGATGCCGAACACAACGACGATGAAAAGGACGAACAGGGCCAGCTGGAGGGTCAGCGGCACGTGCGCGGCTATCACGTCCGTGACGAATTCACCGGACTGGATGGACCGTCCAAGGTCGCCCTGGAGCGCGGAGGCCAGCCAGTGCCAGTACTGCACGATGAACGGGTCGCGGAGGTGGTACTTGTCCTGGATCGCAGCAACGGCCTCGGGCGTCGGCTGCTGATCTCCCAGGAGGGTGTCCACGAGAGATCCGGGACTCAGGGCGAGGAGACTGAAGACGAGGAGGCTGACGGCGAAAACGATGGTGACCACGCCGGCCAGACGCTTGACGATGAACGAGACGACAGGCACCGGTGGTCACCTCCGTTCGCGGGGCAGGGGCATGCCGTTCATGCTCGGCCCGCCTTCAAGGCAGAAACCCAGGTGCCGTTGATGTACAGGTCGAAGAAGGTGATCTTCATGTCGAACGTGAAACCACCGCCCAGGACCGCGATGTTGTCCGGGTTGTAGAGCGGCACGTAGGGCACGTCGTCGGCGATGCTCGCCACCAGTGTCCGAGCAGCCTTCCAACGGACCGGATCGTCCGTGGAGGTCGTCAGCTGTTCGTAGGCCTTCTCGGTCTCGGGTGTGGTCCAGTTGGCGAGGTTGAAACGGCGCGGTGCGATGTTCTCCTTGCCGGTGACCTTGCTCAGGATCGACATGGGGTCGGGGATGGGTGCGGTCAGGAGCATCGTCTGCGGACCCTCCTGGTGCCCGTAGGCGGCAGCTGTCCACTGGTTCTGCGTGAGCGCCTTCGGCTTGATGGTCACGCCGAGCGGCTTCATGTTCTGTTCGAGGTTGAGAACCACGAGCTGCGAGGACGGAAGCCCGGTTACATAGGGAACCGTAAGCGTGAAGCCCTTCGGGTACTTCGAACGTGCCAGCTCCGCCTTGGCCCTGGCCGGATCGAAGCCGTACTGCGGCAGGCCGTCGAGGAACTTCTGCGCCGCGTCCGGCGTGGGAGCCACAGGGCTCAGAACACCGGCGGGAACCATGCCCTGCAGGAGATCCGCGTACGTGCCGTAGCCCGCGGACATCACGCCGGAGCGGTCGATGGAGTAGGCGATGGCCTTGCGGACGTGAATGTCGTCCATCGGCGCCACCGTGGTGTCCAGGGACAGGAAGGAACTGCTCAACGAAGGCATCGGATACAGCGTGGAGCCCCTGATGCCTTTCCACTGGCCGGCCGTCTTGAGGTTGCCGATGAGAGCGCCCTGGATGTCACCGGAGCGCATCGCGAGCTGTGCGGTGTTGTCCTCGGCGATGAACGTGAAGTTGATCTCGTCCACCGGTGGCTTGGCGCCCCAGTAGCCGGGGTTGTGAGTCAGCTTGACTGCCTGGGGGCTGTACGCGGCAACCTTGAAGGGGCCGGTGCCGACGGGGACGGCCTTCGGCGTTCCCAGATCCTTGGCATGGGCCTGCGCGAACTCTGCTTCCTGGATGAAGCTGATCACGGCGAGGTTTTTGCGTGCCGTCGCGTCCGGATAGCTGAGCTCGATCGTCACCTCAAGAGGGGCGGTGGACCGGGCGCTTTTGAACGAGCGGGCGTTGCCGGCCGTCTGTGCGCCGTTCTTGACATCGGTCACATGCTCCAAGCTCCACACAACATCGTCCGCGGTCAGGATGCTGCCGTCGGAGAACTTCACGTTCTTGCGGATGGTGTAGACGAGGGTGGTGGCATCGGGCTGGGTGACTCTGGTGGCCAGGCCCGGCGAGAGTTCACCTTCAGTGGAGATGTACTCAAGCTTTTCCGTTGCCAGAGCCATGATCTGCATGACATTTCCGTCGTAGTGCTTGGGAATGTCCAAAGAAAGAGGTGCGGCGGCCTGCGCGAAGGTGAAAGTTCCCGCGCCGGCACCGCCATTGCTGGCAATGGTTCCGCTCGTGCAGCCGGCGACCAGAAACATGCCAATGGCCCCGATGCCGACTGCCCGAAAGGGTCTTCTACCTGTTCGCCCATGGTGTATTAAGCTCAGCCGCATTGCTCGCTCCTCATAGGAAGACGGGTCGACCGGACCAGCGGGTCAGGGCACGAGTATGAGACGGCAGAATCGATCTCAACCATCGATGGTTGTCGAGGAACCCATCAGTTCGACGCTACATTCGTCGAACCCCCGGCGAACCGAGTGGTACCTCCGCTCGACTGAGCAGAATTGCAGAGGGCCGCCCTGAAGATCGAATCGGCCGTGCTGTTCCGCGATTCCTCGGCCGGAACGGAAAGAAGGAGGCCGCCAACACTCCGACCGGGACCGCAACATCCCGGCCGAAGAGGGTATGTCGTTTCGTCTGTGCACGCAGTTGGCAACTGGGCTGTCGTGGGCAGCGAGAGGCTTCTCGACTCGCGTCGGCCCTTTCCGGTGTGCGCCGTTCAGGTCACAAAGCCCCCACCATGCCCTCCCTGCGCGGTCCGGCATAGCCCTTGAGAGTGCCGCCTTCTCGCCAACTCATCTGGTAGGAGCCCATGTGGAAGTCGTATTCCGGCAGAGGGTTGACCAGAACGCCGAGCTGCGCCAGCCCGTCGACGAATTCGCTGCCGACCCGGCTCTCGATGGACAGTTCGTAGTCGTCTGTCAGGGGCAGCATGCGAGGCCGGTCTTCAGCCTCATTCGGGTCCATGCCGTACTCCACGATGTTGGCAAGGACCTGGGGGACAGTGCAGTGAACATTGCCGGGGCTGCCGAGCGAGACCGCGGGCCTGCCGTCCTTGAGGAGGATCGTGTTGCTGAGCATCGAGCGCATCCCGCCGCCACCGGTGAGCCAGCCCGAGATCGGCGACGTCAGAGCGTTGATCATGTGGCTGCCGACCATGGGGACACCATCGACGACTTCGCCGGCGATGCCGCCACTTTGGAGTGTGTTCATCATCTGTACCCAGTTGCCCTCCGAGTCGACCAGGCTCAGCTCGCAGCTTCCGGCCGGCTGTTTGGAAGCCGACCCTGCGGCATCGAGGGCATTGCGACCCCTCGTCAGTTCGACATGAGCGGTCAGGTCGACCTTCGGCAGGCTGCGCTTGAGCTTGGCGGCGAGGAAGGCGAGGTAGTCGTCGTCCATCAGAACATCGGACGGATCCTCGAAGGTCGCCGGGTCGTTGATGAAGCCGGTCTCCAGATGGGCCAGACGCAGAGCGTGTCCCATGTAATAGGCCGCCTCGGGTGATTCGGTGAAGTGGCCGAGCGAAGAGATGTCGAGGTGGCGCAGGATGCCGAGGACCATCGCGCAGAACACCGCCTGACGGTCCGGCGCGGACAGTTGGGCTATCTCGTAGTCGCCGTGCTTCCACCGCTTGGGCTCACGCCACTGTGCAGGCAGGAGGGACATGTGGTCCAGGGTGATCGGCCAGTCCAGTTCGTTGGCCCGCTCGACGAAGTGCTGTGCCCACCCGCCGGTGATGAAGTAGTCCGGCCCCTCGGCTGCCAGGCTGCTGAGAGTCTGAGCGAGCGCGGGCTGGGACCAACGTTCGCCGGCCTGCGGCAGGTGGCCGTTGGGGGTGAAGTGGGCCCGACCGGACTTGGTGTACAGGAAGAAGTCGACAGTCTGGGCGTGCACCAGCGTCTCGAACGACGACACGACGTGTCCGTCCCGAGCGGCAGCGATCGAGGGTGCGACCAGGTAGTCCCACGGCTTGGTGCCGAACTTCTCGTACATGGCCTTGATTCCCGGCATGAATCCCGGGATGACCGACATGGGCCCCCGGGTTCCGGCCGGCGCGTACAGACCCTTGCCGCCCGGCACCCGGTGGTGCGCAGGCAGACCGGGCACGATGCGGCCCATGGAATTCAGCTCGTGGATCCGCCCCGTGGCGGCTTCGTAGAACAGGCCGGTGATCGTGCCGGTGTGATTCGTCATGTCCTGTTGGACGACGGCCTGTACGAGACATCCGGCGATGGCTGCGTCGGCGGCGTGGCCACCGTCCCGCAGCACGTTGACCATCGTCTCGGTGACGATCGGATGCTGGCTGGCACACACAGCCTGTGACGCGTTCACGGGGTGCTTCGGGCCTACACGGCCTCCGCCCGATTCGGCTGCTCCCTGAGCCCCCGTGTACTGGATCGTGCTGGTTGTCATCGCGGTTCCTGTCGATCGGGATGTGGCGGTCTCGCGGACGCTACTCGCGGCGGCAGGACTTACCAGCCGTCAGATGTCGAGTGATTACGGCGTCCGACTCGACATCTGTCGACCACCCGGGTCGCAGTTCCCTGTACGGCCCCTGCCTTGCGTGCCGCCACCGCAATGCCGACGGCAATGTGTAGCGGGCATTCGTCTAACAGACCGCGACAGTTGATGACAGCGGGATACTTCGTCCGAGGCCACGATGTGCGCAGTGGGCCGACTCCGCAGCTGACACCCTGGACGCCGCCGTGGAGTCGACGCTCGCGGGCCAAGGCCCGTGGGCGGCACAAGGAGTGCCGGTGTGGCTTGCAGGGGCAACCGTGGTGGACGGATCAGGCCGCGGCCCAGGGGGCAGCTCGACGAGCAAGGCCCACACAGGATGCGAAACGATTCGGCTGTCGGTTCGGGCGCGGCTCAGCCGCCGTCTGAGCTGCCGGGGCGGCATCCTTGCGTCAGATCGGTGGGCTCCAAGGACTCGGCACCTGCCGACATCGTGCAGACCTTCACCACCACGGCGAGTACGACGCTGTTGTCGCCGCTGCGATCAAGAAGGTGACGGCCGCTCTTGAGCCGGACCAGGACCTCGGCTCCGGTGGCTGCAATGTCAGCCAGGAGCCGTTGGGCGCCGAAGCAGCGGTCGGCCAGCAGGATCATCCTGGGTCGCAGACTGGGCAGCAGGCGCGGGGCGCAGGTGGTCTCGCCCGCGGTGATGGGGCCGAATACCGCGTCGATGAGGGTGCGGGTGCCGCAGGCGACCAGGGCGAGCAGGCGGACCTGCGGGTATCCGGTCCCGCCGTGGTTGCCGGCCTGCTTGGTGAACCTGGTCGTGACAGCGGGCGTGTCGGGGACCGTCAGGGCGGTGCCGTCGAGCGCGGCCACCGGCAGACCGTGCCGGCAAATCCCCGTTCCCGGTCGCGGCCGGGCCCGCAGCAGGTCGAACAGCCACCGCAGCGGTTCGCCGCCGATGCGGCGGCGGGCCTGGGCCAGCGCCCCGGTGAGCTTGCGCCACACGCCGAGGTATCCCGTCTCCGGGAACAGGCACGCGGCCAGGACCAGATACACCACGACCAAGGAGGGCAGATCCCGCAGCTGGCACTGCACGGCCCTGGTCGCGCTCAGGGCCGCATCGACCGTCTCGAAGGGCACCAGCTGGGTGAGTTCGCCCAGATGACCGGGCGCAAACCGGCCGCCGGCGACCGTGACGGTACGCGTGATGGCACGCTGTTCGGACAGCAGAGCCTCCGGTCTTGTGAACGGCTTGTCTTGGTCGACTGCGCTCATGTCCGACGAAACCGCACCTCAAGGCCTTCTGGACAACCCCACCCGAGCCATAACTTCACGGCCTTGGGTCCAGACGCCGTTCAGGCCGAGCAGCGCGGGCGCAGGCGCCCGGCTTGAAACCTGGCGCCCTCAGGGGGATCGTGAACATGGTCAGCAAGTTCCGCGAAACCGGCCCATTAGGACGCGGTGATGACGTCCGACAAGCCGCCCAACCGACTCCCTCCAGCGTCGGCAGGGTGCTTCCTCGACACGGCCGCGGTCATCGCGGTCACGGACCACGATGGCCTGGTGACCCACTGGAGCGGTGGCTCGCAGGCGCTGTGGGGATACGCCCCCGAGGAGGCCATCGGGAGGCCATTGGCCGATCTGTTCACCGCCGGCCCCGCAGTGCTCAGGCACCGCGACGGCAGGCTGTTGGATGCCCGGGTGCACCTCTACCGGCTGCCGTCCGGGTGCCTGGTGACTGTGGAGCCCAAGACGGATGCCGCGGACGAGTGCTCACTGAAGCGGTGGATGTTCGAGCAGCAGCCCCTCGCCCTGGCGATCTATGACCTCGACGCCCGCATATTGTTCGGAAACGAGGTGATGCAGCAGGTGACCGGCTTTCCCGAGGTCGCGGTCCGCGGCCTGTTCCTGACCGACATCCTGAAGGGCCCTGAACAGGAGGAGGTCGAGCAGCGAATTCGCCGGGTTCTCCAGACCGGGAAGCCCGAGTCCACCGAAATTTTCGTGAGGCTCCCGGGCGAGCCGAAGGCACACGCCTGGGCTGTTGACATCTTCCCGCTCACGGACGAGGCCGGCCAGATGCACGGGGTGGGTCTGTTGGGTAACGACTACTCCCTGCAGTACGAATCCCGGGAGCGGCTGGCCCTCCTGAGTGAGGCCCGTACTCGCATCGGCGCCAGCCTGGACGTGGTGGGCACCGCACGCGAGCTCACCGAGTTCGCCGTACCCCGCTTCGCCGACATCGTCAGCGTCGATCTGCCGGATCCCGTCTTCCAGGGAGATGTGCCCACACCTGTCCTGTCCGGACCCGTCCTACTACGCCGCGCGGCATACGGGGTGGCGCCCGGGATGTGCGGGGAGCATCCGTTCCCGGGCGAGATCAGCGTCCATGTCGCTTCTTCTCCCATCGCCCGGTGTCTGGCCACCGGTCGGGCGGAACGGCGCCACGTCGACGACCCCGAGATCGTCCGCTGGTTCGCCGACGACCCTGCCCAGGCGGCGCAAGCCCGTGCGTACGAGGTCCGCTCGCTGATCACCGTGCCCATCCACGCCCGCGGCACCACCCTCGGGGCGGTCATGTTCGTCAGATCCGCGACGTCTCGCGAACCATTCGGCCTTGACGATCTGGCGGTCACCGAGGACCTGGTCGCGCGGGTCGCCGTCTGCCTGGACAACGCCCGCCGGTTCACCCGCGAACGCGGCATCTCGCTGGCGCTGCAACGCAACCTGCTGCCACGGGGCCCGACCCTGCATCCTGCCGTGGAGACGGCTGCCCGCTACCTTCCCGCGGGCGTCGGGGTGCAGGCCGGCGGCGACTGGTTCGACGTGATCCCGCTGCCCGGCGCCCGCGTCGGACTGGCTGTCGGCGACGTCGTTGGCCACGGCATCAACGCCTCAGCCACCATGGGCCGTCTGCGTACGGCGGTACGCACCCTCGCCGACATCGACCTTCCCCCCGACGAGCTGCTCACCCACCTCGACGACATCGTCACGCACGCCGAGGGCGAGCGCGACACAGCCGACACGGGTGAGATTCCCGGCGACATCGGAGCAAGTTGTCTGTACGCCGTCTACGACCCGCTCCACGGCACCTGCTCCCTGGCCCGGGCCGGCCATCCCTCCCCGATTCTGGTCCACCCGGACGGCACCAGCACGGTCATCGACCTGCCCGCCGGCCCGCCCTTGGGCCTGGGCAGTCTGCCCTTCGAGGCGGCCGAGGTCACCGTGCCCGAAGGAAGCCTCCTCGCGCTGTTCACCGACGGGCTCCTGTCGGCCGGCGGTCGCGACGTCGACGAGGGGCTTAACGCCCTACGCCATGCGCTGGCCAGGCCCGCATCCTCGCTCGAAGCCCTATGCGACACTGTCCTGGACACACGGGGTCCCGAACCACGTGCCGACGACATCGCCTTGCTCCTGGTCCGCACCCGCCGCTTCGGCGAGGACCGCGTCGCCTCCTGGGATGTTCCCGCCGATCCTGCGGTCGTCGCCGAGATTCGCCGCCACGCCTGCGCCCGGTTGGCCGCATGGGGCCTGGAGGAAACCACGTTCGTCACGGAGCTGGTCATCAGCGAGCTGGTGACGAACGCCATTCGGTACGCCAGCGGCCCGATCCGCCTCAGGCTGATCAAGGACGAAGGACTGACCTGCGAAGTATCCGACGGCAGCAGTACAAGTCCGCACCTGCGCCGCGCCCGTGTCTTCGACGAGGGGGGCCGCGGCCTGTTCCTGGTCGCTGAACTCACCCAGCGATGGGGTACGCGCTACACCCGCACCGGCAAGACCATCTGGGCCGAGCAACTCGTCTCCAGGCGGTGAGTGAATCCGCGACGGCGAACGGTCAGCAGACATACGGCGTCACGGGGAGCAGTGCCGTGGCACGGGGAGGTCTCACTACGCAAAGCCGAGCGCCCAGGACCGAATGCAGGTAGTCCTGCCCCGACCGGGGGCAGGGCCGGCCGGCTGTGGTGGTCAGTGCGGCATGCCGTCGAGAGCGGTGGACAGGCCGGCGAGGTCGCGGTTCGACGGCGACGAGCACCACACTGGCTTCAAGATCCAGTGTCTACGGTGTCCAAGATCCGGGGTCAACGCCCGTCGGCGGTCAACCCTCGCGGTCGTCCACCTGCCAGGGAGCGCCGGCTCGGGTGGGATGGGACGGGCACCGGCGGCGATCCGCACGACATACACGGGCCGTTCGTTCCCGGGGACGGGGCCGAGGTAGTGGTGGCCGGTCATGTGGCACCAGGCGGGCAGGTCGAGTGGTGCGGCTGGGTCGGTGGCGATGACGTGGACGACGGTATCCGGCTGGGCGCCGTCGATCTCCTTGCACAGGCGCAGCAGGAGGGTGACGCAGAGCAGGCCGGTGCCGTCGACGGTGATGTCGGGTGCGGGGGTTTCGTGGTTCGTGGGGTTCATCGGCGGTAGGCGGTGGCAGCGACGGCGGGCAGGAGGGCGAGGGCGAGGGCGCCGCAGGTGAGGGCGAGGGCGGGGTAGCTGGTGGCGGCGACCATGATGCCGGAAGCCATTCCGCCGGTGGCTCCGGCGATGGCGATGGAGACGTCGACCAGGCCCTGCGTCTTGGCGCGGGTGGCCAGCGGGACGGTGTCGGTGATGATCGCGGTGCCGGTCACGAGGCCGAAGTTCCAGCCCAGGCCCAGCAGGGCGAGGGCGAGCGCGAGGAGGGCGACGGAGTCGCCGGGGGCTGCGGCGGCGAGGAGGCTGGCTGCCAGGAGGGTGATGCCGGAGGCGGCGGCGATCTTCATGTGGCCGTAGCGGTCGACGAGCCAGCCGGTGAGCGGTGAGGGCAGGTACATGGCGCCGACGTGGATGCCGATGACTAGTCCGGAGGCGGCGGTGGAGTGGCCGTGGTCGTGCATGTGGACCGGCGTCATCGTCATGATCGCGACCATGACGAGTTGGGTGAGGATCATGACCAGCGCGCCCAGGACCACACCTCCGCGGCCCTCGCTGGTGTCGGCGTCATCGGCGGTGGCCGGGCTGGCTGCGGTGTCGGCTTCCTTGGCCTGGGCGACGGTTCGGGCCAGGAGCAGCGGGTCGGGGCGCAGCCAGAGGGCGAGGACGAGCGCGGCCAGCGCGTAGGCGGCGCCAGAGATGATGAAGAGTCCGGCGAGGTGGGGGATGCCGAAGTGTTCGGCGAGGGTACCGGCGGGGGCGGCGAGGTTGGGTCCGGCGACGCCGCCGAGGGTGGTGGCGACCAGGACGGTGGAGACGGCCCGGGCGCGGTGGCCAGCCGGGGCGAGGTCGGCTCCGGCGTAGCGGGCCTGGAGGTTGGTGGCGGTGCCGGCGCCGTAGACGAACAGGGCGATGAACAGCAGGACGGGGTTGTCCAGGACAGCGGCGGTGATGACGCCGGCGGAGCCGATGGCGCCGGTGAGGTAGCCGGTGGCGAGGCCGGGGCGGCGGCCGTGAGCCTGGGAGATGCGGCCGACGGTGATGGCTGCGAGGGCAGAGCCGGCGGTGAACAGGGCGCTCGGTAGCCCGGCGAGGCTGGTCGAGCCGAGCATGTCCTGCGCGAGCAGGGCGCCGACGGTGACACCCGCGGCGAGTCCTGCGCCGCTGAGGACCTGAGAGGCGACCAGGACGCGCAGGATCCGGGGCTGGGCCTGGGCGGGGTCGGGTATGAGGGCTGTCGTGCTGATGGGCGCGGTGCTGGTCATGTCTCTTTTCCGGAGTTGCGGTGAGCGGTGCGGGACCGGCAGGGAGAGCCTGGCCGGTCTTGGCAGGAGAGAGGGCGGTCGTTGCGCCGGCCCGGCGCCGGATGGGCAGCGCTGCGGGCCGGCGCACGGGGTGGGGTCGGCGTGCGTCGAGTGCTTGGGGCACTCACTCCAGGTCCGAGGTGTCGACGAGCAGCTCCGACAGGCGCCACTCCAGCATGCCGTCGTTGAGGCGGATCGCATGGCGGCCGCGGTCGGTCAGCAGCCGGACGGCGTCGTAGGCCAGGACGCAGTATTCGCCACGGCAGTAGACGACGATCTCCAGGTCCTCGGGCAGCTCGTTGATTCGGTCGGCGAGCTGGTCGACCGGGATGGAGAGGGCGTCGGGAATGTGGCCGGCCTGGTACTCCTCCACCGGCCGCACGTCGAGCACGACGACGTCCCCGGAGGCGATGCGGGCCCGCAGTTCCTCACGGCTGAGCTCGGCGGCGGTGTCCTCGCCGAGGTAGGCATCGCGTGCGGCGGGCACGGCGGCCTGGTGGGCTTCGGCGACCTTGCGCAGCAGCGCGAACAGTTGGGCGACGTCGTCACCGGCGAGCCGGTAGTGGATGCGTACGCCTTCACGGCGGGTCGTGACGAACCCAGCCTGCTTGAGCGTCTGCAGATGCGCGGAGGCGGTGGTCAGGTTCAGCCCGGCGGCCTTCGCCAGCGCGTCGACGGTGCGCTCGCCCTGAGCCAGCAGATCCAGCAGTTCCAGGCGCTTTCCGCTGGCCAGCGCCTTGCCGCTGGCTGCGAACGCGTCGTACAGCCGGGCCTTCGTAGTGCTCTTCGTGTTCTCCGACATGGCATCCTCCATAAATCCATGGATTATTGTAGTTGAGTCTGGCGGGTGTGACCACACGCCCCCGTTTCCGAGATCTTGGAGGACGCCGTGGGCTTCGCGGACGATCACCTCATACCGGTGGACGACGAGGGGCTGGGCAACAGCGTGTATCTCCTCGACCTCGGCGACGGCCGCGCCCCGGCCATGGACGCCAGCCGCGACCTGCGCGCTCGGCGGGCGGCAGCCGAGGGGCGCGGGCTGCGCATCGCGTTCGCCGCGGACATGCATCTGCACGCTGACTTCCTCTCTGGTGCCGTCCAGCTCGGCCACGACGCCGGGGCGACTGTGCTCGCCTCCGCGGCCGGCCGCCGGGCCTTCGCGCACCAGGCGCTCGCGGACGACGACGAGGTGGGCCTCGGCGGACTCACGCTGCGGGCCCTGGCCACCCCCGGCCATACCGACGAGCACCTGTCCTTGCTGCTGGACGGCTCCCGCCAGCTGAGGTGTTCACCGGCGGGTCGCTGATCGTGAACTCCGCCGCCCGCACCGGCCTCCTCGGCCCAGAGCGCACCGAGGAACTCGCCCGCGCCCAGTACCGATCACTGCAGCGGCTGACCGCACTGCCGGACGAGACGGCCATGTGGCCCACGCACGGCGCCGGTTCGTTCTGCTCCGCGCCGCCCGGCACCGAGCGCACCACCACCATCGGCGCGCAGAAGCAGGCCAACCCGCTGCTACGCCGCCCCTGACGAGGACACCTTCGCGGCCCAGCTCATCGCGAGCCTGGGCACCTGCCCCGCGCGCTTCGACCGCCTCGGCGCGATCAACGGGCGCGGCCCTGCGGTGCTGCCCGCACAGCCGGAGCTTCCCTCCCTCTCCGCGCAGCAGGTCCGGCCCTGACAGCCGATGGCGGCCACGTGGTGGACGTCCGCCCGGCCGCCGACTACGCCGCCGGGCACATTCCCGGCTCCGCGTCGATCTCGCTGCGCGACCAGTTCGCCACCTGGCTCGGCCGGCTTCTGCCCGACACCGCGCCCCTGGCCTTCGCCACCGGAAACGGCCAGGACCTGAACGAGATCGTCTGGCAGGCGTACAAGATCGGCTATGAGCGGCTCGCCGGCCGCCTCCGTTGTGGGCGGCCGGCCGCAGGGTTACTGGTCAGCTGTGCTCGCAACGATCGGGAGCATGGACTGCGGGCGGTCCGATCTTGCGCAGTCGTGCGAATGGCACAGCTGTGGCAAGCGCGAGAGCGATCGCTCCCATGAGCAGGAGGGCGAACCAGGCGTTGGAGTTGTCGATGACGATTCCCGCTGCCGCGGACGCCAGTGACGCGCCGAGGTTTACGGAGGTGTTGATCCATGTCGACGCTTCCGTCCGGCTGGATTCCGGAACGATGGTGTCGGCGATGAGATATCCGGTGATGAGAGAGGGAGCGAGAAAAAGGCCGACGAGCGCGAGGCCCGCAGCGAAGAGGCCAAGCGTGTCCAGCTGGGACACGAGCACCGCGGCAAGTCCCATGCCGATGCACAGGGCGAACAGCCTCTTGGAGATGTCTGCCTTCAGGTTCAGCTGCCCGTAGAGGAATCCTCCGAGAGCGCTTCCGCCGGCAAAGGCCGCCAGGATCCACCCCGAAGCTGCGACGGCATCACGTTGCTCAGCCACTGCCGGCGCTGCGATCTCCGCGACGCCGAGCACACCGCCGACACCCAGGAGGACGATCAACACCCTTGCGAATCCTGGCTGGCGAAGCGGGCGATCACCTCGCGCGGTTCCCTCTCCTGTTCCGCGAAGAGCCCCAGACAAGGCGCTGGACGTCATCGCAGCAGTGCCGAGCGAAACCGCGGCAGCGGTCACCCAGAGTCCGGTACTGGGAGAAGTGGCCACGATGACTGCGGTGATGACGACGGGCCCACCGACGAAGAGGAGCTCTTCGCACACCGCGTCGATACTGAATGCTTTCGTTCGCTGGTCACCGGCTGTCGTGAGTGACGCCCAGAGCATTCGCATCGCGGCCCCCAGCGGTGGCGTCGTCAGGCCGACCACCGCGCTGAGAACAAGGAACCAGATATCCGCAACTCCCTCGGCTTCCGCGATGAGCGCGAGAGCGACGAACCCGGATGCTTGGCCTGACGCCATAGCGGTGAGTGCGATTCGTTGACCCAGTCGATCGACCGCCCGGGCGCGCCAAGGGGCGGCGATGACATTGGCGATTCCGAACGTCGCTGTTGCGAATCCGGCTTGCGTGTAAGAACCCGTACTGTCCTGGACGGTGAGGAGGAGAGCGAGACCGCCCATCGCGAGAGCGGACCGAGCGACCAGGGCGGGGAGGAAGGCGCGAAGCGCGCCAGGAAGAAGAAGCACTGCGAGCATGAAGAAGCTCCGATGATGCGCGACCGGGGTCCTGCGCGCGGCCGCTGAAGTCTGACGGTGATCGAATTCCGGATGGCATGAAAAACCACACCCTCAACGGATCGGAACCTGGGCGGGAGAGACCCAGGACCGTCAGATGAACATCACAATCAGCACCCAGAGATCCTAGCAGATCGAGATGCGGAGGCCGGCCGACAGGGTCGCCCCGGCGGTGCCCGCCCTGGCAGCGGCCGTGCTGGTGCAGGCCAGCAGGTTCGGCGCGGCCACCAGGGCGTCGGAGGGCTTCGGCGGGTTCGTCAGGCGGCGGGAACGGGCGGGCGGTGCCTACACGGCCGAGTCCGGCGAGATGATGTCCCAGGTTCCGAATCGGGTCAGGCCGGCCGATCCGGCCGCCGCCACCGAGGCGTGGTTGTCGAGCTGGCAGCGGTACTGCGGCTCGTGCTCCCGTGCGAGGGCGTGCCGGGAGATCGCGCGTACGAGGCGTCGGGCGTGGCCCTTGCCCCGGTACGGCGGGAGCGTCAGCACGCCGAGGTCGGCCAGCGGCGCATCGTCCCACGGGTACATGCTCGCCGCGCACACCAGCTGCCCGTCCTCGAAGGCTCCGTAGACCGCCCAGTGGTCCAGCTCGACGGATGAGTCGTCGAGATCCTGCTCGGACGCAGCTGCCTCGAACTGCGCGAAAGCCCGCGCGTCGGCCTCGGTGAGCGGGCGGATCGAAGGGGCATCCGGCTCGCCGAGCAAGGCTTTCCGGGCCTCATCGGTGAAGTAGAAGAGGTTGTCGGCGCCGTGCAGAGCGATGCCGGACTTCTCGAGCCGCTGCCGGAAGCCCGCCTCGTCGACCGGCTGCCCGAACTGCAGACCCAGCACCTCGGCGACCGCAGGGGTGAGCAGAACGCGCGTGTTCCCGTCGGTCGTAGTGAGGACGGTGAGCCGTTCGTCCTCGTCGAGGGCGGCATCGACGGTGACACTGAAGGTGCCGTCGTCGTGGAGGAGACGGCTGGTCACGGAGGGGGTCAGCCAGAAATTGGTGATGGGGGAAGGGAACACGGCGGGCGCTTTCTGTTCGTGGTGGTTGGGCGGCCGGGACCGGGAGAGGTCAGAAGCGTTTGACGAGACTGACCGCACGGTCGGTGACCGTGAAGCCGAGGCTCTGGTACAGCCCGAGAGCACCGGTGGGGCTCTCGGCATCGACATCGAGCACGGCATGGCCGAGACCGACGGCCCGCAGCGCCCGCAACACCTGGGCCAGCATCGTGCGGGCCAGCCCCTGCCCCCGCACCTCCCGCCGCACACCGACGGCCGTGATGTAACCGAACGGGCCACCTCGCAGCGGCCACTCGTCCTGCGCCACGTCGACGAAGACGAACCCCACGACGCGCTCACCCCCGTCCGGGTCGGAGGTGACGGCGAGTACGGACAGATCCGGGCGGAATGCCTCCAGCCGGTCGCCCGAGGCCCACTCGGCGGCAGTGACCGGCTGGGAACCCCAGTGATCACGGAAAGCCTCGTTCATCGCGGACCTGGCCCGCTCGCTCCACTCCTCCCCGTACGGCACAAGCCGCACTCCGGGAGTGGACACGGGCTCGGCGACAGGCGCGGCAAGATCACGCTCCAGCTCCAGCCACCACCGGGCACGCTCGTACCCCTGCTCCTCCAGAAGCCGGATCGCAGCAGTGGCATGGTCCTGCGCACTCGATGCGAGCCATCCCGGCAGCACGGCGTCGCAGGCGGCGAGATGCTGAAGCCCACGAGCTTCCTGCCATGCCAGTAGCGCCCTGCCGATGCCTTCACGCCGGCGGTCCGGGACCACTGTTCCGTCGAGCTCGACCCAGACGATCGTCTCCTGGCTCGCCGGGGCCACGGCCGAGCCGTAGGCGACGGCCCGCCCGGCGGCGTCGAGGGCGATCACCGCGTCACGCTCGGGATCGAAGACCTCACTCCCGAACTCCTCCTCCAGCTCGTCCCGCATCACCAGCGAACGCGGATGATCGATTTTTCCGGCAGCTCGCTGCAGATCGAGGATCAGGCCGATGTCGGCGGCGGTGACGGGCCGCCAGGTGAGTCCGTCCCCTGCAGTGGGCAGCGCGATCGACGACGGAGCGGTCACCCGTTCGCGCAGTGGGCGGAGTTCGCTGCTGTGATGTGTCGTCCCACTCATGGGGATCCTTTCTCGGACTGACCGCACCCACTTCGGGGTTCTCTGCGGCGGCGAGCCGACAGGGAAGCGGGTGTGTGTGGCTTGCGTCTCGTGAGAAGTGCCTCGGCCGCACTCGGCCCGTGCAGATCTTGCTCGTTACTGATCCGACCGTATCGACTGCAAACGGCGGAGAGAATTGAATTAGGTCGGCTTGGTCGCACGCGACAGAAGCAAGGAGACAGTGGTGGCGCCGCGCCCAGCAGACGGAAGGCCAGGAAGCGGCGGGCCCCGACTCGCCGACGTGAGGTCGGGGGAAGGCGCCTCGCCCCTGCCGACCGGGCGACGGTCCACGGGCCTGTCCGTTCTGCCGCAGCCGTATGCGGCCCTTTGAATGGTGAGGAATGGACAATGAACCTGGCCGGTCGCTCCTGTTGAGGTGGTTCCGCCGTTGTGCAGACATCCGCGACGGCGCCGGGAATCACCACCATCGTCACCCCATATGCATAGTCCTCTGGTCTGTGCCCTCGCGCATACTCAAGCCCGGTACGTGCTTTTGCGCACGCGAAACACAGCGGTACACGGTGTGTCACATCGTGGTGGACTTTACGGAGGGCAAGACTGCCCTCCCATGATGGGTAGCGCCGGTCGGCGATATCAATCAACAGATGTCGAGTGTTTTGTACGACGTGAGCGACAGTTGTATGCCACGCAGTGGTTGGGGTTTCCGCTGCCGGAAAGGCCTCCGGACACCTCGCTGCGTGAGCGTTCGCCAGAGTTGCTGCCGCGCGTATAGGTTTGCTCGGGGAGTGACGAGGTCACCTGCCCGGTGCCTGTCGAACGCAGGCTGATTTGCAGTGGACTTACGCGGCCTGCAACTGGTACATCTGCTGGCCAAGTCGATCCGCAGGGCTGCCGCGACCAATTGGTGCAGCGTCACCGTCGCCAAGACGTTCCCGGGCACCGACCAGCTCTGGCCGCGCGACCGTGCCCGTGAGCACTGCGCTGCTGTGTTGTGAATCATCACCATCGACGCCGCGGCTCGGCGCGCACCGCCCCCCGCCCCATCCCACTGTTGCTATGAGGTACATCCGTGCAAGTCCTGACCAAGATGCGCAGACGGATACCGGCACTGGCCGCCCTTCTGCTGCTGCTCCTCACCACTGTCGCGGCCATGCTGCCGTTGCGTACTGTCGAGCCCCGACCGGCTTCCGCTCCCGCCGACGACTTCTCGGCGGCCCGTGCGGTCGCCCGACTCGACGAAATCGCGAAGGTCCCGCACCCGGCGGGTTCGGCCGCCCAGTCGGACGTGCGGGAGTATCTCGTCGGTGAGCTGCGGAAGCTGGGGCTGCGGCCCGAGGTCCAGACCCGGGTCGCTCCTTCCAGGGCCGACGACAACCCGGCCATCGTCGGGTCCGTCTCCAACATCCACGCCACGATTCCCGGCAAGAAGTCCACCGGCCGGGTCCTTGTCGTTGCCCACTACGATTCCGTGCCGATCGCCCCGGGCGCTGCCGACGACGGCTCCAACGTCGCCGCGATCCTTGAGATCGCCCGCATCCTCAAGGCAGGACCGCCGCTTCGCAACGACATCGAGGTCCTCTTCACCGATGGCGAGGAGCAAGGGCTGCTCGGCGCGCAGGCTTTCGTCGATGCCGAGGCCGGGACGCGCCGGGCTGCCGCCCCTCAGCAGACGGTTGTGGTGAACATGGAGGCCCGGGGCCCCTCCGGTCCCGTCGTCATGTTCCAGATGGCGGGAACCGGTCTCGCCCCTGCCGTGAGGGCCTCCGGTGCACTCACCACGTCGTTCTCCGCCGCGATCTACGACCAACTGCCCAACGACACCGACATGACCGTCTTCGATGAGGCCGGCATGCGGGGGCTCAACTTCGCCTTCATGGACGGCTCCGCGCATTACCACACCGCCCACGACGACATCGCCCGGCTCGACCGCGCGAGCGTGCAGGACATGGGGGACACGGCACTCGGAGCGGTCCGTCAGCTCGGTGGGTCGGACCTCTCACGGAGCGGTCCGGATGCAACTTACTTCTCCCTGTTCGCCACGGTCGTGTCGTATCCGGCGTGGCTGGTCCTGCCGCTCGCCGTGGTGACCCTCCTGGGTGTGCCGCTGCTGCTGTGGTTCGGCCGGCGTCGAGGGCTGTCGCCCTATGGGGCCGGACGGGCCGCCGTGACCTTCCCGCTCACGCTGATCGGCGCGGCGGTCATCGGCCTGGCCGGATGGTGGGCATTGGGCCTGGCCCGACCGGACTTCGTGCTCGGTGAGGGCAGCATGTTCCACCTCGACCGGTACGCGTGGGGCGAGGCGTTGCTCCTTCTGGCGCTGCTCGTCGCCTGGTACTGCTGGGTCCGCCGCAAGGCTTCACCGCTGGACATCGTGGTCGGTGTGCTCGGCTGGTTCGCGCTGCTCGCCGTGGCCTGCGCGGTGCTGCTGCCCGGGGCCGCCTACCTCTTCACCTGGCCGACGCTGATCGGGCTGGCGTTCGTCGCCGTGACACTGCGGTTCACACCTGCCGACTCCCCGTGGCGGGCGGTGGCCGGAGCGGTGACTGCCGTACCGGCTGTGGCACTCGTCCTGCCGGTCGTACTCCTGCTGCTGCCCGCCCTGGGGCTGTCGCTCACCGCCGCCCCGCTGGTCCTCGCGGCGCTGCTCGGAGCTGTGCTGCTGAGCCTCCTGGAGCCGCTTCCCCCGCGCCGGGCGGTCACCGCGGGGATACTCGCGGTGGCGGTGGCAGGTGCGGGCACGCTGAGCGTGGGAACGGCGCTCGACGGCTACAGCGCTGACGAGCCCCGGCCCGTCAGCCTCGGATACGTCCTGGAGTCCGACACGGGCAAGGCCACCTGGGTCAGCCTCGGCGACACCTCCCAGCCCGCCGTCGGCAAGCTACTCACCGATGAACCGGCCGGCTACGACGACCGTATTCCCCCGCTGGCCGGCGTTGCGCTCTCGAACGGAGCCGCCAAGGCCGCCCCCCTGGACACCCCGCGTACCAAGAACGCCTCAGCCACAGAGGCCGACGGCGTACGCACGATCCGGGTCCGTATCCAGGCCGCCGCCGGTGCCCACAGCATCGATGTCCACGCTGGCACCGGCGACCATCAGATCCTCGACGCCACCGTGGAGGGCGCGAAGCTCGGCGGCGGCCCCGAGCACCCGGAGGGCGACTGGGACTGGAGCTTCAGCTACGCCGCCCCGCCCCCCGACGGCATAGACGTCGTCATCCGCACCCGCGGCAAGGGCCCCCTGCCGCTCCGCGTGGTGTCCACAGCAGTTGGCCTGCCGGACGGCGTCGGCGCGCCCGCCTTGGACGCGGACCGGAGTTGGGCGAGCTGGCCATCGGTCGCCGGCCAGACCTTCGTCGTACGGACCTTCCGGCTCTGACCGCGTCGTGCGAAAAACCCGTCTCACAGATCGATCCGTGCCGGCGGTCGCCGCGACACTCCGGTTCGAAGCAAGGCGGAGAGGTACACCGGATCGTCGCTGTCAGCAGACCGACCGGGCGCCGCCGGCCCCGACAGACGCAACTCAGGTCCGGAACGGGGCGGGATGCCGTTCGTCACGGTGGTGCCGCCCCACCCGGCCGGGATACCGGTCGGGTGGGGCGGGCCGATCTCCTGTCCCGTCGCCAGGAAGTCGCCGTCATGGATCACACAGACCACTGTCCGTCAGGGGCACTCCACTTGACACAGGGCCTACGGACGATCCCGGCGGGCGCCGGAGACAGAGGAACCGGTCGGGACCGTGCGCTCGGAAAGCTGTGCCTTCCTCATCCTTCTTGCCGGTGAGCTCGGCCTCGTAGCAGAAGCTCCACGGCGGCAGCGGGCAGTGTGTCCACGATCTGCCCCGCGACCTCGGTACCTGCGTGAAAATGCCCACCACAATGGGTTGTTCGCGCTGATTTCGCGCAGGTCCACCTCTATCGATGTGGATCGTACGGCAGTCCGGGATCGAGAGTGATGCTCCTGCACGCCACTCGGAGCCGATCACCGCAGACTCGACTCCGAAGCCTGCCGCACACTTGTTGTGGTCAAGCCGGGCCGCCTGAAACCGGGGCTGCCCGAATACAGCACGGCTGAACGGGTCGGCGCCCCGACCGCGCAGCAAGCGACACTGAGCCCGCTCCAAGCCAGCCCGAGCCGGCCCGAGCCACACGGCCGAAACTCGCGCGCGGACACGGGGCGACGACTCCCGGTCCCCCTACCACCGGGACCAGCGTGTACTTCGCACTCGAAGCCGGTCTCACCGAGTACGACCTCAGTGTGCTCGGCCGGAACGACACACTGAGATCGTGGGCCTGACTGCCATTCAGGAGGATCTGGTCCTCTCCGCACGATCGGTCGCAGCCCCGACGGCCTCGCGGCTCCGAACGGCGGGCAACATGATGCCGGCAGGACATCGCTCGTACAGCCTTCCGCGAAGTCGAGCGCCGCCCGGGCAGCGCTGCTCGGCCGGGGCGTCGAGGGAAGGCGGAACGTCATAGCGGTCGGTGCAACTGCGCCATCTTCAGGCCGAGATGGGCAGTGAGCCGATCGTCTCCGCAGAACATGTTCAGGCCGGTCAGCTCCTCGACTCGCCGTAGCCGCTGGTAGAGCGTGGAGCGGTGGATGTGCAGCCGGGCGGCGACCCGCTGTGCGTCGCCGGCGTGATCGAGGTAGGTACGCAGGGTCTCGACCAGGTCCTGGTGCCCGGACTCCGGCTCCAGTAGCCGGCGCAGGCCAGGATGGATACCTTCGGCCAGCTCATCCGGTGAGAGCTTGGCCAACAACGCGTAGACCCCCAGGCGCGTATAGGCGGCCACCGGCCCCATCACATCGGTGGCGCGTGCGACATCGGTGGCTTGACGGGCCTCCCGGTAGGAGATGTGGGCATCGGTCAGGCGGCGGTGTCTCCCGCCGATACCCACCCAGCAGGACGTCCCTCGGCCGGTGCCGAGTTCGGCGACGAGCTTCTCGTGCAGGATGTTGGCCAATTCGCCGACGGCGCGTTCGGTGCCATCGCTCCGGGATCCCGGCCAGATACTGAGCAGCAGGGCATGATCCGGCCGGGACAGGACGAGGGCACGGGCGGGCGACAGCCTCCGCCGGGCGTGGTCGAGCGAGAGATCCAGCGCCAGCCGCTGCTGTTCGGCGAGCGGTTCCCCAGCCCCGTGCGACACCGTGGCCACCAGTGCTGTGACCGGACCGGCCACCACCAGCCCCTCCTCGACGAGCGCGGCGGCGGCTTCGTCCCGCACAGAGGGATCGGAGGCGACCAGGTCACGGACATGCTCGCGTTCGTGGCTCCGGGAGACCTCGTCGGCCAGGTGATCACGGTGCAGGATCAAGGCGGCCTGTCCGGCTGCCTCCCGCAGCGCCTCGACGTCTCTGGGAGTGGCGGGGCCGATCAGCCAGAGGTATCCCCGCAGCGCCCCGTTGTAACGGACCGGCATGCCGGTCCGTTCCACCGTGAAGCCGATCTCCGGGCACGGCGGGACGGTAAAGGCGTCGGCGGCTCGGGCAGCACCGTGCCGGGCGACGTGAGCGGACAACGCGGCCGACACCCCGCGGTTCATGATCGACTCGATGCGGGCGTCGTCGACGTCGCCGGTGTGCGCCGTGTGGGCGAGCAGCCGGATGCGGGCGTCATCCATGGCCACGGACCGCCCCAGCCGCGCGCTGAGTGCATCGATCAACTGCTGCAGTTCAGAGGCCATGTCTTGCATGGTAAAGGCCCCATTGGCCTCGGCGGCACCGGTCGCCGGCGCGCCCGGCAGCGGGCCGACACCTGTCGATTCCTGCAAGGTGCGGTCGCGACAGTTGTGGAGGATCGGGGAAGTCCCGTAACCCCTATCGTTTTCCTCAATGCGGATCGTGCCTGGCCTGACGATGCGACGGATCGCCGACCTCTGTCCCGGCGAGGCCAAGACCGACGCCCGCGACGCATTCATCATCGCGGATGCCGCCCGCGCGATGCCCCACACCCTGCGCTCGATCGACCTCGAAGACGGGACGATCGCCGAGCCGGAGATGATCGTCGGCTTCGACGACGACCTGACAGGCGAGGCCACCCGGGTCGCGAACCGGCTCCACGGCCTGCTCACCCAGATCCACCCGTCGCTGGAACGGGTCCTGGGGCCGCGGCTTCAGTACCCGGCCGTCCTGGCCCTGCCGGAGCGGTTCGGGTCCCCGGCCCAGATACGCAAGGCCGGCCGGCGCCGCCTGGTCACGCTGCTGCGGCCGAAGGCACCGCGCATGGCCGAGCGCCTGGTCGAGGACATATTCCTGAGTTTGCTACCTGTTCAGTCAGGGCGGTGAGGGCGTCCACCGGGTGTCTGGCACGGATCCGGATCCTTCGGCAGCGGTCGCCCGGTACCGGGAACCGCGCGGATCGGTGACATCTGCGGGCGAAGTGCCGGATCCAGGTGCCGTGGTGAAGCCTTCGGGCCGGGGCGAAGCCGTGGTCGCCGCGTAGCCGTACCTCCACGTTCAGCGGTTCGCGGAACGGAGTCAGCTCAATCGTGTCGCAGCCGGTACGGGAGCCGACCCCGGCATCCTTCCAGTCCAGCCGATCGGCTTCCGCGATCTGCTTGCGCGCGATCCGGGCGCCTTCGGGAAGGAGCACGGGGGTACGGACAACCAGGGCGTCGGCCTCCAGGGTGAGACGAGCCTCGATGTTCACCGAGTCCACGAACAGGACCGGATGAAGCGGACGCTTCGCCGGTCGGCCATGCCCTCCAGTACCCGGTCGGTGGTCGTGGAGACAGTCTCCTTGCCGACCGCCGTGCCATGGACCTCGGCCAGGTGCGCCACGATCTCGCCCGAGGTCAGGGCCTTCGCGGTGAGCGAGCCTGTCCAGGCCCTCGGTGCGACGCGTATGTCTCGGTTGCACCTTCGGCCTTCGAGAGGGCTCCGGCCCGGTCCTGCGGGATCTCGACCGTGACCGGCCCGGCCTTGGCCGTCACCGACCCCGAGCGGTAGCCGTTGCGGGCACTGCGGCCCGGCTCGGCCGATCCGGTCAGGTGCTCGTCCAGGGGTCCTTGCGCATGCACCAGGTGCGGGGGCCGCCGTCGGGGAGCGGAACCTCAACGGTGACCCTGAAGCCGAGGCGCTCATAGAACACGACGTTCCGCTCCGTGGAGGTCTCCAAGAACGCCGGGTGTCCGGCGAGTGCGGCTGCCTCGATCCCGGGGGCCAGCACTGCACTGCCGAGGCCCTGCCCCTGGGCTTCGGGGGCGACGGCGACCGTGTTGAGGATCCAGGCCGGCTCATGCGGCCGGTACGGCTCGACGGCCTGCTCCGCGAATTCGTAGGCATCCGCCCGGTCCCCGGTGAGATCGTCGACCAGCGGGCCGATCTCTGTGAAGGCGGGCGAGGGGTCCTGGTCGGCGGTGCTCCAGACGGCGACGGCACGCCCCTCATCGGCAACCCACACGCGCCCGTACACCATCCCGATGCGGGTCAGGCAGAGCTCCTGGAAGCGCCGGATCCGCTCCTCATGGCCGTCGGCGGCGATCACGTGCCGGATGTAGGGGTCGCCCGTGAAGGCCCGCGTGAGGGTGTCCACCGCGACGGGGACGTCGGTGTCGGTTATGGGGCGGACGGCGGGGGAACTCTGATGCTGCGGCATGGGGCTTCCTCGGTCGGTCGGTGGATTTTGGCACCATTGCGGCGCCCGTGTGGCCGTGGATGGAGTGGGACCGCTTCCTTCGCTCGGCGCAGCCCCAGAGGCGGGTGCTGGTCAGGCGCCGGCGGCGAGTCCCCACGCGGCGGCCACCAGCCGGCGCTGGGTCTCGGCGGAGATCTCCTGCTTGCAGGTCGCACCCACGCGGTGTCCTTCCAAACGTCGCGGCCGCCTGGCACGGTCGATTCTGTCGCGCTGACCAGTTAGTACCAGGACGGCGATCCCTTGCCTATGTTAGCGGTCCAGTTCCATGCTGAGCATCCAATAATCGAGGAGGACCCGTCATGGAACAGATCGACCTGACCAGAACGCTGGACCCCGCCGACCGAGAGCTGCTCCCCGAACAGCCGCGCCCACTCGCCTCGGTGATCACGTCCTCCGTGGCCTATGCCCACCCGGGCAGCGAGGGCTGGGGTGCGGAACTGCTCACCGACTTCGACTCCCACATAGATGCTCCGCTGCACTACGGCTCGACCTGCGAAGGCAGGCCGGCGAAGGCAGGCCGGCCCGCACCATCACCGACATCGCCCTGGACGAACTGTGGTGCGAGGCCCTCGTGCTGGACCTGTGCGAGCGGTGCGAGCCCGACGCCCCGATCACCGTCGAGGCCCCGAAGTCCGCCCTCGCCGCCAACGGCGCCCCGGTCCCGGTCGGCGGCGCGGTCCCGGTCGGCGGCGCGGTCCCGGTCGGCGGCGCGGTCCTCCTGCGCACCGGCCAGGAGCGCTACGGTCTGTCCGACGCGGAGTTCTTCCACCACCCGGGGATGAGCCGCGAGTCGACTCTGTTCCTCGCCGACCTCGGGGCCAAGGTCCTCGGCACCGACGCTGCGGGTCGTGAAACTCGCAACCGTGGAGCGCGAGGGTGCCGAGCGGACCACACTCGCACTCGACCAGGGCAAGCGCCTACTGCGGCGGCCGTGGTCGGACTCGGGCGCGAGCGCACTCGGCGGTGCCCTTCCGGTGAACCCGTCGGGAGGACTCCATCGCTCGGACCGGGGGCGATTGCCGTCGGCGAGTCGGCCGAGTTCAGCGAGTGCCAGCGCCTGTACACCGTCGGGTCGAGCACGGGCCGCGGTCTGGCCGTCGTCCGCCATGAGCACGTCGGCGGCGCTGTCGCGCAGGACGTAGAGATCGGTATCCGCGGTGCCCAGTGGGCGCAGGGCGGTGTAGCGCCGCCCCGCCAGGCAGGCGGCGGCCATGACAGTGAACGGCTCGGGCCGCGGCCCGGACAGGAGGGCGAGGCCCCTCCCGGGAGCAAGAGCCAGCCGTCCGAACGCGGCCGCGGTTCGTTCGATCCGCTCTGCCGTTTCCCGATAGGTCCAGGCGTGGCATGTGCCGTCGTCTCCGGTGAACCGGAACGCGACGTGCTCGGGCCGTCTTCGCAGCGCGGACAGGATCAGGTCCGCGTACCCCTGGCTGGTGTGCTGGATCACGAGGGCCTTCTCCGGATGGTCACGGCGGCCACTGCCTCTTCGATGCCGTAGAGACCGCCGCCGTTCTCGGCGATCGCGATGCGCGTGCCAGGGACCTGTCGGTCACCGGCGCGGCCACGGAACTGGGTCACGAGTTCGAACACCTGGACCAGTCCGGTGGCGGACACGGGATGTCCCCGGGACGCGAGTCCACCGGATGGGTTCACCGGACGCTCCTGGCCCAGCGCGCTCACGCCGGAGGCCGACCACGGGCCGCCGTCGTCCATCGGCCAGAGGCCGAGATTTTCCACCTGTTGGATCTCGCCGAACGGTGGCGTCAAATACGTCGGCCACGTCGACGTCGCCCGGCGCCACCCCGGCCTGCTCGTAGTCGAGCGTTCTTGGCGGCGTTGCTGCACCAGTTGCCGTCGGAAGTGCTGCGCAGGGTGAGGTTGCTGGCGCATCCACGGCGAACTCCTCGTTCTCGAAATCAAGGTGGCCGCCTCCACCGTCTGGGAGATCCTCCAGGGGGCCGGGATCGCCCCGGCACCGGAACGCGCTTCCTGCACGTGGGTGGACTTCCCGCGCTCCCGGGCCGACGCCCTGCCTGCGTGCGACTTTCCGGAGACGGTCACACTGCCCGGGGCGTGGCTGTACGTGTTCGCGGTGATCGAGCATGCCGACCGGCGGATCCGGATCCTCGGTGCCACCGCGCACCCGAGCGCCTCCTGGGTGACGCAGACAACGAAGAATCTCGTCATGGACCTCGAAGACACCGGCTGCCAGACACGGTTCCTGATCCGCGACCGCGACGGGAAGTTCCCCTCGCTGTTCGACGCGGCCGCGGCGCCGCAGGTGAGCGCGGCTCGCGCGAGGAGCGCGCCTTGTCCGCCTGAATCACCTCCGGCCTGGTCTCGGGGTGGCCGAATGCCCAGCCACACGTAATCGGGCGCCGGGAACGCGGGTCCGTCGGCCACCCGGCCAGGAGTGAGGAAGAAGGCCGGGAGCCGGCGTCGGTCCTCGGCCGTGAGGCGGACCTTGGTAGTCAGCCCTTTGCGGGAGCGTCCGCAGGCATGGTCGTCCGGCTCGCAGGCCGGGGCCCCTTCTGTGGACCCCGGCCGCGCGCCGGCAGGCAAGGACAGCCATGGAATCGACCGCGACGTCCCAGTCGAAATCGTCTACGAAGTCGACTGGAACGACGAGGACGGTAAGCACCTCCTCTCATGTGCTGTCGGGTGCCCGTTTCCGAAGCCGGACATGGACTTCTGTCCATCACCCGATATTCGGGGCAGGCTCATCCGCAGTGTCCCGGTCCGGTACTTGAAGGGGATCGCGTCGATCACCTGTCGGTGATCCCACCGGAGCCCTCCCCTCTTCGGCGTCCGATCCGGCAATAACGACCTCGCTCCTCGCAGGTCTTCAGGGCCGCAGGGTCTGCGAGATCAGAAGCGCTTGACGAGGCTGACCGAGCGGTCGGTGACGGTGAATCCCAGGTTCTGGTACAGGCCGAGGGCGCCTGTGGGGCTCTCGGCGTCGACGTCCAGCACGGCGCAGCCCAGGCCATCGGCCCGCAGTGTTCGCAGCACGTGGGCCAGCATGGCGCGGCCCAGCCCACGCCCTCGCGCCTCCCTCCGTACCCCGACGGACGTGATGTATCCGAACGGGCCCCCGCGCAGCGGCCATTCCTCCGGCGACACGTCCACGAGGACGAAGCCGACGACGCGCTCGCTCTCGGATGCGTCGGCTGTTCCGGGGGCGACCGCGAGTACGGACAGGTCCGGGCGGGACGCCTTCAGGCGGTCACCGGCGGCCCATTCGGCGGCGGTCATCGGCTGGGTGCCCCAGTGGTCGCGAAAGGCGTCGTTCCATGCGGATCTGGCCGGCTCTGCCCATTCCTCGCTGTAGGGCACAAGCCGCACCCCCGGAGGGGAAGGCGGCTCGGCGAGTGGCGCCACGAGGTCGCGTTCCAGCTCCAGCCACCACCTGGCCCGCTCGTAGCCGTGCGCCTCCAGGAGCCGGATCGTGCGCGTGGCACGGACGTCCGCGCCCACCGCCAGCCACCCGGGCAGGGCGGCGTCGCAGGAAGCGAGATGCTGGAGACCACGGGCCTCCTGCCACGCCAACAGCGCGCTGCCGATGCCCTCGCCACGACGGTCCGGGGCCACCGTTCCGTCGAGTTCCACCCAGAAGACGGTCTCCGTGCTGGACGGGGCGACAGCCGAACCGTAGGCGACGGCCCGCCCGTCGGGGTCGACAGCGATCACCGCGTCGCGCTCGGGGGTGAAGGTCTCGTCGGCGAAATCTTCCTCCAACTCGTCCCTCATCACCAGGGAGCGCGGGTGATCGACCACCCCTGCGGCGCGTTCCAGGTTGAGGATCAGATCGATGTCCGCGGCAGTGGCCGGTCTCCAGACGAGGCCCTCACCAGCCGTGGGCAGCTCGATGGTCGAAGGGGCGGTCACCCGGTCGCGCAGTGCGCGCGGCTCGGGCACGTGATGCGGTGTCCCGCTCACAGGGGTCCTGCCTTTCAATGGGGGGTTGCTCTGGCCATTCGCACGATCGCGAGACCAGGGGTTCTCGGTGTGACTGTCGCTGGTACGCCGTTCGTAGGGCTCAAACACTGGAGGCCCAGGCCTCCCGCGACGGCTCGACTCCATTCGCGCGACGCGACTCGATCGCTGTTGCAGGGCAACGTCTGCAAGGACGTCTGCGGGTGACATGCAAGACGGCGAACTGGCGGAGGTGACAATGCCCGAAATCCGGTCCAAGGCGGAAATCGGCAAGGACACCACTGCGCGGCCCTTCCGCGCCACCGGCCGTACGCCGCGGAACCACTGCGGTGGCGGGCTGACATGCGAGTGGCCGTTCAGGTCGTGTGCATTCCACAGGAAGTCACGTCGAATGGTCGTCGCCCCGGCCACGCTCGAACCGACGGGTTCTTGATCAATACCGTTCGAATCGTAACGCCTGATAATCATGGAAAAAACTGAATTAACCCCGTGGTATTCACCCGCGGACATCCATCCATTGCACCGGCGCGGCGAGGCCGGATGAACGGCCTGTCACGCTTACGGCGCGAGGGGTGCCCTACCACCGCGTGGTCTCGGTCCTGCCGGCCACTCCCGGCTGGAAGGTTCAGTCCGGCCAGTTCGGATCTTCCACGTCCTGCACATGTCCTGCACCGTACCCATCGCTGCCTGCCACGGACGGGGAGGGGAAATTCTGGCCCGTCATCGGCGCGAACGAGCCCGAGGACGGGGGATCGCACCGGCCCTCACCGGACGGTGAATACACGGTCCGCCCGCATCTGAACCGCGGCATCAAGATCATCACTCCGGACGCCTGACGACCTGCGCGCTGGACCGGGGCAGTGCCTGTCAGGGCAAGCGGCATCTCCTCGCTGTCGGTCAAACGGTGCCTCCTGCACCTCGTGGCTCGGATGTTTTTCGCTCTGTCGCTGCTCATGTCACGATCAGGACCCCGACGGGTCCACCGATCTCGCCGCCTGGCATCCTCTCAACTTCGTTCCCTCCCTCGACCGTGTCGAGCCGGTCGACATCGCACTGCAACTCCTGTGCGGCCGAACCGCGTTGGGTCGATCGCACCTGACCGGTCCGGCGAACGGCCGAGAACGGCTCAACCCTTGCTTCCCACCGAGTAGGCTCCCGGTCGATCATTCGGCACTCGCAGGGTGGAGTCGAGGGGACGCCACAGCCGCCAGTGCTCATCCGGTTCGCGCAGCAGGGCGAGGGCTTCCCGGCAGGCTCTGGTCTTGCCGGTCGAGGAGCCGCTCACCACGATTCAACTGGGCGGCAACGGGGGAATACTGCTGAGCGCGCGGCGGGCCGGTTGATCTGCCCGCACAGGAGCCGCGTGTCAGCGAAATCCACCGCATCTGTTCTTCTGTGAGATCGCCGTTGTCGGCGGAAGACGGTCGGGCCACCCCGCGCCGGTGCTATTTCGTTCTTCCAACGGCGCTGTCAGCCGAGCAGGGCGGTGGCCGTGTTGATGAGTTCCGCGTCGGCGGCCTCGGTACGTTGGGCAGTGATGCCGGAGCGGAAGAGCGCCGCTCCTTCGATCAGCACGGTGAAAACCCTTGCCCGCGCCTGGCAGAGAGTTTCGGGGAGAGCGGGGTTGCGAGTGCGGAGGAGCCTGGCCACATGGTCCTGGTAATCGCCGTAGAAGGAGCGCAGGACCGCCGCGACAGCTTCGTCACGACCCGCCAGTGCCCACAACTCGGCGTAGACCCGAACGAGTTGCGGATCATCGTGCTCGGCCAGAAGCTGACGGACCAGCCCCTCCGTGTCCGACGAAGTGTGCATGGCGGCGTCGGTGAACAACGGGGCCAGCCGGTCGAGCGAACGGTCCAGGGTGCGGCGCAGGACAGCGGCGATCAACTCGGTGCGGGAGTGGAAGTAGTACTGCACGTGCCCCAGGCGCGTTTGTGCCGTGACGGCCACCGCCCGCATGGTCAGCTCGCCGTACCCGGACTCGAAGAGGATCTGCTCGGCGGCGTCCAGGATCAGAGTACGCCGCTGGGCACCCTTGGGCGTGGTTGCCGTGCGCTTCTCCTGCTCCGGAGATCGTTCGCTCACGCCGCCCTGCCCTCTGCGTGTTCGTGGCGCACGGCCCTGCGCACAACCAGGTCGACGCCCTGCGCGGCGAGGTCCGACGTCACGTTCTGCGGATTCGGGAGCTGTTCGGGGAAGACCACGCCGCTCGGTGCGGGGGCGCCGTCTTCGCCCCGCACCCGACGCAGCCCCATCAGGGCGCCCAGGGCGGTCAGATGGGCCTGCCCGGCCGGATCGGTCACGGTCGCGGAGAGGGTGTCGCCCCCACGTGTGACATCGATGCGGAGCTGAGCCGTGCCTCCCTCACCGGGGGCGTACAGCAATCCGCGGCGCGTACCGGTGAAGCACTCGCCGCGGCCCCAGCGGAAGAACCCGAGCCGCTTGGCAGCCAGCAGGGCCGCCGTGGATGCGGACGAGCTGAAGCCGATCCGGGTGGTTGCGGTCTGCGCGGAGAGGGTGAGGGGGAGAGTGAACTGCTCGGGGGTGTCGATCCTCGCGACCCGGGTGAGTGTCTCCCCGATACGGACGCGGCCGGCATCGCTCAGAGGCATGACCGTGTGCCGCTGCCCGTCCTGCATCACCTCGTAGTCCAGTCCGAGACGGTCCATGAACTCCACCGAGTCCGCGCCCGCCCGGTCGGCGAGGTCCCAGCGGATCGCCACGTCGACCGTGTCCGCGCCCCCCAACCGGTCACCGAGACTGGCAGCGACGAGGCTGGTCACACCTCCCATCCACGCAGAGGACAGCAGTACCGGTGCGGTCGGGCCCGCCAGTGCCGCGACGGTGGCCGCACGCTGCAACCGCGTGGTCCAGCGTGTGACGTCCACGAACGGCACCCCACCGCTGATCGCGGCGCGCAGCACCCGGTCGTCCGGATCGTTGACCACGGTGACAACCGCGCTGATCCCCGCCCGGAACGGTGCCGGATCCGCCAAGTCCCAGGCGCGCAGTTCCGCGCCCGTCTCGTCCGCCAGTCGCTTTCCACGCCGCACGGTCCGTCCTGTCAGTACCAGCGGCCACGACGGGGCCGCCATCCGCGCCAGTTCCGTGCCGACCGTGCCGTATCCGCCGACCAGGAGCACAGGTCCGTCGGCGTCAAAGAAGAGTTCGTCGTTCATGGCACCTAATATAGGTCAAGCGACCAAATTTTTCACAAGGGAGAGACGCCACCATCCGTGATCGGCCAATCACGGTCACCCAGGCACGCACGCCACAGCCGGCGTCGGCTCCCTTGGCCGCCTCGCGGGCAACCCGGAGCGGCACCTTTACATCTGGCCCCAACCGTGTCACCAGCGCGCACCACCCTTACCCCGGCGACCCGCCCGACGCCCGCGGGGAACTGATCCGGCGTCTGGCCGCGCCTGCACGCGGCCTTGCTGGTCGAGCTGCGCCGTGCCAGCTTGCTGGACCGGACGACTGCTCCGTGGACGGGGCGCATGTCTGGGCTGTCAAAGGGGGGATCACGTCGGCCCCTCACCCGTGGACCGCGCGCGGCCAGGCTCGAAGCACCACCTGATCGTTGACCGTCACGGAACCCCACTTGCCGTCACCCTCACCGGTGGCAACCGGCACGACGTCACCCAGCTCATGCCGCTACTGGACGCCATCCCATCGATCCGTGGACTACGAGGGCGTCCCCGCCGCAAGCCCCGACGCCTGTACGCCGACCGGGGCTACGACTTCAACAAGTACCGCCGTCTGTTGTGGAAGCGCGGCATCAAACCCGTGATCGCCCGACGCGGCGTCGCCCACGGTTCCGGACTGGGTAAGGTGCGCTGGGTGGTCGAGCGCACCTTCGCCTGGCTGCACCAGTTCAAACGCCTCCGAACCCGGTACGAACGACGCGTCGATCTCCACCGGGGCCTGCTTGAACTGGCCTGCAGCCTGATATGTCTGCGCCGGCTCCAGAGGACGGTCAAACGCTGTGCCAGTAGCGGAGACGGGCCTCAGGCCCGTTGATACGCACCATGCAGTCCTTGAAGAGCTGCAACGGAGGCTGCCGGCCGTCAACCGGAGCCAGCGCGAGCCCCAAATCCTGCAACGGCTTGACCAGCGCGACGAACCTGAACCCATCCGGGTCAGGGCCCCTGTAGGCCGCCCATGCCTCGAACAACGGCCTCACGCTTTCCCAGCCCGGTCCCGGGGTGAAGCGCGCCAGGAAAAACGGCTGATCACAGCCGTACTCACTGAGCTCACCGACCAGGACGTCTCCCTGTAAGAGCTGCCACCGCGTCATCTGGTGTCCCCGTCCTCCACCGTCCAGTCGAGTTCGCATCTTCGCAGCGCATAACTCTCTGGCCAAGCGCTTCATTCTGAAACGATCAGTTAGGCCACTTCCCACAAGCCTGCATCCAAAATGCGAGCCGCCTTCGCGATGCTCCCAGGCATCGAGTGCCAGCAGGTCCGATACGTCTCCTCAATGAGCGGTGTGCATCGTGAAAACTGCAGGTGAGGTGGACTGGTGTGCGTGCATCTTGCCGTGCTCGCGCTGATCGGCGGCCGGTGTCCACGGTGAAGATCATCTGGCTGGGCGGTCAGGGCGGTTCTCGGGTTCCGCTGCGCCTGGTGTGAGGGTCCGGCCACGAGCCGTGGCCGTGCGGATACGTCATCGGATCGCGGGGAGGGAGCGGGGATGTCCGACCTGGAGCGGATCACGGCTCTCCGGAGTTAACTGAAGGCGCTCGCCGAGGAGTTGGGCAAACAGCTTCAGGAGGTCGAAGCGGAGCGGGAGGAGTTGGTGATCGCCGAGCGGGTGCTGCACCGTCTGGCCGAGCGGGACCGCCTCCAGGCGGAGGCCGCCGCCTTGGTGGCTCCGGCGAAAGCGCAGGTGGCGGGGCGTGCGGTGCTGCTGGTCCCGCATCGCGGCGATGATCTGGAGGAGACCGCGCTGCCCGGTGACTACCGCCGGATCTTGGCGATCGTTCGGGCCGCCGATGGTCCGGTGCAGGTCAGGGCGGTGGGCGAGGAGCTGGGCATTGAGGTGGGGTTGCGCGGGAAGCTGGAGCCGCTGCGGGCAAAGATGACCAAGCTCGCCGAACGTGGCTGGCTGCATGAACGGCCCGACGGACGGCTCATCGCACGCCGGTAGCCACGCCGAAACGGGGGCGGGGACGGTCGGGGCGTAACCGGCGGTCCCTCGGCGGCAGTTGAGTTTGGTGTGAAGAAAAACAACGACACCGTCGAGGGCCCTGGCGGCCTTGTCTACATTGCCCTCCTGCCGCTGTCGAGCGCCACTCTGAACTATCTCGCCACCCTGATACGCGGCCACTGCAAGAAGATCGGCTCGCGGTGGCGGGCCCTGCCCGCGGGAAGGAGCGCAGGGATCGTCCTGGCGGTACTGCGCTGTGACCAAGCGGCCCGGCGATCTGGCCGGCGGAAACGGGGTGCACCGCACCACCGTCACCCGCTGGGTGCGGGAGGTCGTCGGCCTGCTGGCCGCCCACGCCCCGCGCCTGGACCGCGCCCTGAAGAAGATCACCGATCCGGTGGCGGAATCGTACTGCTGGACGGCTCCCTGGTTCGCACCCGGCGGCGCACCGGAACTGCGAACCGGAAGAACCACTCCGGCAAGCACAAATGCCACAGCCTGCTCGTGATCGCGCTCACCGACGACCGGGGCCGCCTGCTGTGGATCTCGGCGGCCAGGCCCGGACGCACCTCGGAGATCAGTGCCTGCCGGCACGACAAACTCACCGCCCGTCTCCGCGCGGCCGGGCTCGGCGCCATCGCCGACCTGGGCTTCGTCGGCCTCGACGACAGCGGCCCGGACGCCGACCCGGCGATGATCACGGCTACAAGGCCACCCGCAACCGGCCCCTGACCCGCAGCCAGAGACTGTCCGACAAGGCGCTGGCCGCGGGACGTGCCCCGGCCTAGCACGGCTTCGCGCACCTGAAGAACTGGCGCGTGCTCGGCCAGGTACGCACCGACCCGAAGTGGGCGACCACGCTGGTGAGGGCCCTGCTGGTCCCGACGAACCGCGAAGTCGCCCGCTGACCGATGATCTTCACGAGAGTCATAAGCCTATGACCAGCGTGAGCACGCCGACATCCATGCACACCAGACCCATGACCTGTAACTTCACAATGCACACCGCTCATTGCCATGCCAGTAGTGGCAGGCTGCGAACGTATCGAGGCCGACGTCCTGCGGCTGGAGCTGGGTGCGGGCAAGGCGGATCACCAGCCTCTGAGGCCGCCAGAGCGGTGATCAGAACCTGTGGATGACCGTTGTTTACCCTCGGTCGGGTGGCACGGAAGCGGCGCACCTCCCGAGGAACTCTGATTGGCCAACCGGTTCCGCACCAAGGGTGTGGCTGCCATAGTGGCCCCGTGCCCCACATCCGTGTGTCCGACGTCCGGCTCCGCATTTTCAGCCGCCAACTGGGTGGCCCCTCGGGTCCGCTCGGGGCCTTGGTCGCGAGGATGCTGAACAAGAGCAACGCCGCGCTGATCACCGCTGCGGTGGAGACCCTGGACCTGAGCGGTAGCGAGAAGGTGGCCGATATCGGGTTCGGCGGCGGGTTCGGGCTTCAGCTTTTGCTGGACGCAACCAACGACGGTGGTCGCGTGCACGGCGTCGAGCCTTCCGCGGCCATGCTCACCCGAGCCGGCAAAACGTGGCGGTCCGACGTTGCTGCCGGGCACCTTGAGCTGCACCGGGCGACGATGGACTCCCTGCCGTTCGCTGACGGCGCGCTGAATGGCTGGATCAGCCTCAACACTCTCTACTTCATCGACGATCCCACGGTGGGCTTCAGCGAGCTGAAGCGGGTGCTCGCACCGACCGGCCGTGGCGTGATCGGCATCGCCGATCCAGACTGGATGGCCCGTCAGCCGTTCACCAAGCACGGCTTCACCCTCCGCCCCGTGGCTGACGTCCTGGCCGCTCTGGAGGCCGCCGGGCTCACACCCCAGCACCACATACTGGACCATCGCGAGCCGCCCTGCCACCTGCTCGCCGTGACACCGTGACTACCCATCCGGTCACCCGGCCCACGCCGCGGATCCCACAGGTCTTGACGTCTTCTCCTGCCAAGGGGGTCTGTACAGCAAACTGACCGTACAGACCCGCCTCAGGCTCACCAACTCCTCTCGCTCCGCTTCGACCTCCTGAAGCCGTTTACCCAACTCCTTGGCGAGCGCCTGCAGTTCACTCCGACGAGCCGTGATTCGCTCCAGGTCGGACATCCCCGCTCCCTCCCCGCGATCCGATGACGTATCCGCACGGCCACGGCTCGTAGGCGGACCCTTACACCAGGCGCAGCGGAACCCGAGAACCGCCCTGACCGCCCTGACCGCCCAGCCAGATGATCTTCACCGTGGACACCGGCCGCCGATCAGCGCGAGCTCCGTGGGGAGGTTCATGAAGAGCTTCTGCACACGGCGGCGTTCCATCGCTTCCCGCACCGAACGCGGCAGTGAGACCTCCCGGAACTCCCCCGCCTTGCGGTGCTTCAGCTTCGCCGGCTTGTGCGTGTTGGAGTGGATCTGCTCATGCACTCGGTAGACGTCATCCGCCACAACGTTGTTGACGTTCACTGCCCGAGCTTCCCCGTTTCGCAAGATCGCCTTCAGAGTGCGGAAGATGTTCACCTGGTTTCCGCGGCCCACCCCATCGGCCTCCAACTCGTCCAGGAAACGCTCGACCACGATCGGCGTGACGGAGTTCAGCTTTCTTGATCCGAGACGAGGGATGATGTGCACGTTGATGGAGCTGCCGACGTGCCAGCCCGTGGAATACTCCGTCATCCTCCGCTGCCGCAGCCGCCACTGCTTCGCGTATTCCGCGACCGTCTGCTGACCGAGTTCGCGGCGGGCCTCGGCAACGGACGGCGCCGTCTTCCTTTTCTCCGCGTAGAGCTGCGCAAGGCGCTCGATCGCGTCGTCCTGCGTGTTGTAGCCGGCCTCTTCACGTTGCGTGCCGAGAGCGTCCCGGAACCGAATCGCGTACGGGTGCGGGCAACGGATCGGCCTGGAACAACCGCACTCCTTGAAGAACGACCCCATCCCACGAGCGAGCTGTCGAGCCACGTATCAAGCCTTCCGAGCAGGGCATCGGGCGAGGCAGCCGATATCTGCCGCGGGTGCAGATCAGCAAGCCGGGAACCGTCCGGCCTGTTGCTGACCGCTTGCTGACCTGGAGGCGGCGATCAGCTCTGACCTGCCGAAACACCCAAAAGCTAGATATTGGACTTGAACATCGTACGCATCATCGAGGTACTCCTGGAGCTAGGCTCCCTGCCTGCGTTTTTGCAGGTCAAGGGCGGTTTCCCTACCTTACAACGAGTCGCATGTTCAGTCAGCTTTCACCAGGTTTTTGAGGACTGATGCTGACCAATTGCCGACTTTCCTGACGCACCGTCAGGTTGGTTCGAGGGGCTCAGCTAGCTCACTCGCTCCCCCACCACGACGACGCCAGCCTACGCAACGACCGTCGGCGGTCGTCCGGGAACACCCTCGCTGTGAGCGGATCCACGGCGGTGGGTCGGCCGTCGGCGCGCGTCGACGCTTGCACACGGATCAACCCGCCCAGGCTGCGGCACCTACTCCGACGCACTTGGCTGCGCCGCTCGCGATGGGCAACGGCACATCCCGGGTGGGCGCGGCAACATAGCCGCAAAAGCCCGGTTAGCCAAACCGGGGATTCTCGTGCCCATTGATGCTGTCCGCGCGACAGCGCCTGGCGGTGCCACTTAGCGGGCGCCCACCAATTCCTGCCAGACCGCGTGCCGCTCCGATTTCGGGATCGGCACGGCCAGCCCCAAAGGAGCACCATTGCCCACAGACCCGCAAACGCCCCTCGAAAGGAAGATCTCTGGAACCGGCTCGACCCACGGGAAAGGCCCGGTCGAGCCCGCACTCATGGACTCGACCGAGGTTGCCGCGATGCTCAACATGTCCCGGAGCTGGGTCTACAAGGAAGCCTCGAAACTCGGCCTGAAGGGATACAAACTCGGCCGAGGCAGGAAAGCGAAGGTCCTCTACAAGAAGACCGAGGTCTTCAAGTGGCTGGATCAGCAGAAGATCCATTAGCGACCTCACCCACGCCGCCGGGCATTGCCGCGAAACCGCTGCACGCCAGTGCACAGAGTCACACCATTCAGGGAATGACGCTATACGGACCCCGAGGAGTCCGTCCGCGGCTCGCTCATGAACATCCGCACCACGGTCATAACCTTGGCAGGGCACTGCGCCTCCTCCTCGACGCCGGCGGCAAGGAGACGCAGTGGCGCGGAACCCCTGCCCGGCTGACTGTCATCACAAAGGCGATCACGGTCGAGCCGGATAAGCGCCTGCCTAATGTGAGCGCCCTCGCCGACGCCTGGCATGCAGCAGGGAATCCGCGAACCAACGGGCGGGACGCTCAGCAGAGACAAGGTCGTCACCGGCTCCTATTCGCCGGACCGCACGCCGCCCTACGCCGACACGACCAGCTGGGAGTCCAACCGTTCCCAGGCTCCGAGGACAGCCTGGTGAGCGCCGGGGGCAAGATGGGCGTACCGCTGTGTCGTGTGGTAGCTCTCGTGGCCGAGTAGGTGTTGGACGTCGTACAGCGAGACGCCCTTTTGAACGAGCCACGACGCACACGTGTGCCGGGTGGAGTGCGGCGGATACTGTGGCACCGGCCCGATCGTCCCGCTGGACTCTGCGTAGCGCGCCCGCGCGGCGCCGCCGTCGTCGCCGGGTTCGGGCACCGAGCCGGGCGCGGACTGCGACAGGACAGGGGGGTGGTGCCGTACGTGGCGGCCTGGGCGGTGGACATCGACCGGCGCACTCACGCCGTGTTCCCCTGGTTGAGTCGTTCTTGGCCATCGGGTCGGTAGAGGTCAGGGAGTGGGGCGTGCTGAGGAACTGTTCGTCCATGCCACGTCAAACTGCTGGAGGGCTATCGAGTACAGGAGTCCGGGGGCCCGAGCGTATAGGCAAGGGGAGTTCCTGCCGTGGCTGGAGCTGCTGTAGAAGGTGAGGTAGGCCGCCCGGTCCGTGGCGATCACGCGGCAGGTGTTGGGGAGGTTGAAGCTGCGCAGTTGGACGTGGGGTTGCTCGCGGGTCACCTGGGCGATGTACTCCATGTTCGCCCGAACCTGGTTCTTGAGCAGGTCGGGCGTGTAGCCGGGATCGAAGAGGCGTAGATCCTCTGAGCGTCGGTCGAGCCAGGAGTCGCCCGGCGCGAGCGTGTCGGGCAGCAGTACCTGGACGGATCCCGGGGATAGCTCTCCCGACCACAGGGGTGAGAAGACCTCGCGGGTGAGTACGTTTCCTCGTCCCGCCATGACCTTGATCCAACTGGCTTGGCCGAGGTCGCGGGCGATGTCGCTTTCGGCGGACGACTGGTGACGGTACACACGGGCGAGCCCGGTGCCGGTGAGGCGCGAGCAGACTGCGACCAGCCACCACAGAGGGCGGGAGCCGCGTACGAGGCCGAGGACGAGGATGATCGCGCTGGCTGCGAGCGAGCTGAGTATTCCGAACAGAAAAGCAGTCATGCGAGCCATCTCCCTGTGTATGGCTGATCTCGGGCGGGCGGATTTGGCGTTCGGCGGGGAGTCAGCAGAGATAGGGCAGGAGTTCTCGTAGGATGTACGCGGCGTTCCGGGCCGCCAACTCGTGAAATCCGTGGCCCTTGTCCTGGTCGGCATTGTCGGATACGCCCCGGATAACGATCCAGCCGGGATTGGTGGCGTCGTGGACTGAGTTCTCCTGCCAGTACTGACTCAGTCCGCCGGCTTCCATGTCCACTGCCAGGACCTTCTCGTGATACTTCTTGAGCCATTCGCGGATGTCGCTCTCCCGGTCGGCGATGACAGCTTCACCGGATCCGATCAAGCCTGGGTAGACTTCGAATTCCTCCGATGCGTGCGTGGCAATTTGGCCGTGGATCCGTGCCGGGGTTCCGTGATCGGTGAAGAAGGCGTTCACTGCGTGGACGACCGGCGCGGGGGCCTGGCGGTGCTCGCCGCGCCGGCGGACGTCCCCCAGCGGGTTGATCTTGCGGTTCTCGTAGTAGACGATCTCCGTGGAGACGATGACGTTGCCGACGCGCGCGTGCTGATCGTGGATTCCACCGCCCACGCCTACGAGTGCCCACAGTCGCGGGTTGTAGTGGCGACGCAGGTTTTCCAGGGCGGCCATTGCCGAGCGCTGCCCCTGGCTCTGACTCTGGGTGGCCACGATGCGTACGGTTGCCTCCGGGGTGGTGTGTTCGCCCTGATAGAAATACAGCCCGCCGCCCACCTTGCGCCGTTCGAGTTTCAACTCGTCTACTACGGAGCGCAGTTCCTCACTCAAAATTGTGACCACACCGATGTCCCATCCGGCGGAGGCCGGTTCGTCGTCCGAGTTGACCTCGGCGGGGCGTGTGGAGTGGTGGGAGGAATCGGCCGGGGAGACGCGAGCGTACTCCCCGATGGCATTGTTGTTGTAAGTGTTGTGGTCGCCGTGGCTGACGATTCCGCGATTGGTGTTCACTTGTTTCCTCCACCGCTGGGATTGGGGCCTGACGATTCATGTGCGGACGCGCCGACCTGCGCGGCGTCGCCCACGGCGTTGTTGCTGAAATTGTTGTTGTCGCCGAAGTTGAAGATGCCGCTGTTGATGATTTTGGTTGCGCGGTCATTGAACTCGGACGCGTCCACGTCGTGAGTGGCCAGGAAGTCACCGGTAGCCCGAAGTAGCCGGCGCTCGATCGTCTTCATCCGGCCGAGAATGTCGGTCTTCTCCAGCTGGACCTTGGACCATTCCTGCGCCGACTTCTCTCGTATGCTCACGCGGCTGCCGATCAGAACGTTACGGATTGGCCTGGAGGTGAGATCGCGGGGAAATATGACCGCTTTTCCCAGGGAATAGAGATAGCGCACGAGTCGCCAGGAGTGTCGGATCTCCGAAGGCAGCATGGTCAGCTCACGCAGAGCCGCCCAGGCGACTGCCAGGACACCATGGTGCCCGAATTCCGCGGTGCGCTGGAAAGATCTCGGCGTGTGGGCGAGTACGCACGCGGCGGTGGAGATGCTCAGCGTGCGCCCTTGAACGCTGATGTGCAGCAGGACCGTCGCGACGAACTCGGCCCCTTCGGCGGGAGTGGTCACCTCAAGGAAGTGGTACTCCTTCGATCCGGGCGTGTTAATGATCTCCCGCAGCCGGGTTGCGTCGAACTCGCGGGTCAGAAGCGAACGGTCAATCGCCACATCGGTCTCGGCGACGTACACGCGGTCGGTGACTCGTGCCGGAAGCCGGACGTCCTGGCTGTCGGTGTCGAGCAGCTGGACCGCCTCGCGCAGATAGTCGACCAGTTCATGCGCCCTGAACGGAGGGATGGGGTGCTCACGTTCGCGCAGCGGTGCGCCGTCGTCGTCAGAGGGTCGGAGCAGTTGGATGCTCATGGGCGGGTTCCACTGGTAGACCAGCTCACCCGCTCCGATGAAGGGCGACTCGTCGCCGAACAGCGTGGAGACAGCGAAGTCGTCCTCGTCATCGTCCTCGCTGTGACGAGCGCGGCGGTAGACCGCACAGGGATGGCGCTGCTCCGAGTCCGCCGCCTGCTCCCGGCGGGACAGGTATCGGGGCCGCAGAGTCGGTGCCCTCATGATGCGGTGCAGTATCAACTGCTTTACGGCTCCGACGCCGAGGCATACGAACGTGATACCCGCGCCTATGTGGATGGTGGTAGTCGCCTGGCGCGGATGGGTGAGCGTGAACATCAGGCCGACCAGCGTCAGGGACAGCGCAGCCCAGCCGACACGTCTGAGGGCGTGTGCGCTCTCCGAGTACCTACGGGGGAACAGCCATCTCAACAGAGCCCGAGGGCCCGGCACCGGCCCCAGCCCCCGGCGCTTAGACTTCCGCGCCTTCTGCCTGCTGCGCCTGGTCCGGCCGATCCGGTCGAGCTCCGGCTCCCGGTCCAACTTCCTCAGCTCGACGGCTAGCGGAATCAGGCACAGGAGGGCGAGACCGCAGGAGACCATGACGGCGGTGGGCAGGGCGCCAACGAAGACCGGGACACCCACCGCGCCGGCCACCGTCCCCCGCAGCAGCGCGGTCAGCGCGGCGGCCCGCCACGCGTGGCGCATGACTGGGACGATGTCGAACCCGTAGGACGGGGCGACCCTGCGATACGGGGCGGTGCACACCTCGTCGATCACGAGATCTCGGAAGCGCTCGTCCACGTATACGCCGCTGCATAAGTGACGGGTGGCGGCGGAAGGTTCGTCCCCCACCGCCTTGGCTGATGGCGCATGGGAAGTGAACATGCCCTACCCCTGCCCTCGTTGAGTTTTGGTCTGTGAGACCATAAGTCGCGCAGGCGTTTAAGTCAATGTGACCTTTAGGGGTTCAGCGTGGATGAATGGCTGAAAAACTCCACCGAGGTGGAGGCGTCATGGGTGACCGTCGACCTGGCGATCTTCACGATCAGGTCCGGGCAGTTGATGGTGCTGCTGATCGAGCGCGGGGTGGAGCCCTTCCTCGGTCGGCATGCGCTGCCCGGCGGTTACGTACAGAAGAACGAGACCCTGCGTGAGGGCGCGCTCCGTGAACTCCGCGAGGAGGCCGGAATCGACGGGAACAAGTTGCACCTCGAACAACTCGGCGCCTACGGAGACCCCCGACGCGACCCAAGGGGCCGAGTGGTCACTATCGCCTATCTCGCATTGGGACCGGACTTGCCCGCCCCCGTGGGCGGCACCGACGCCCGGCGCGCCTATTGGGCTCCCGTGTCCCAGCTGGAAGGGAAGCAGGCGGCGTTGGCGTTCGATCATCCGGCGATCCTCGCCGAAGCCCTGGAGCAGGTCCGGAGCAAGCTCGAATACACCGCCGTCGCCACGGCCTTCTGCGGGGAACTTCTCACCCTGAGCGAGTTGCGCACGGTCTACGAAGTGATCTGGGGCCAGCAACTGGACCCGAGTAACTTCCGCCGCAAGGTGCTCAACACCACGGGCTTCGTCAAGCCCACCGGCGATCAACGCTTCCCCCCCACCGGCCGCCCGGCTGCCCTCTACCGCCGTGGTGACGCCTGGCTGCTCAACCCGCCGCTGCTGCGCGGTGCCGGGCACACTGTGTGACCCTCGCCCGGAGTCGGACGATGCCCGCGATCGACCCCGCCACACCCTCTTCGGTTAAGCCGTCGCCCAGCCCGCCGCTCTGAGGAGAGTCGTGCCGGGGCAAACTCACCGACTCTGAGCAGGGGGACCCGGGCCGGCGAGCTTGCCGAGGCGCCGGTTACGAACCGGTCCCGGGTCCCCTCAGCGTGTCTAGGACACACGCGCCCCCAAGGGCCGCCGGCAGGTCAAGTAGCGGACTAACGAGGGCCTTGTAACGGCATGAGACCTGGTGGCCATTCGCGTGAGCTCGCGGACAGTTTCCTGCCATTGCCAGGAGTCGCTGCTGCACCACTCTGCTTCATCGACCGGCTGCCAGGTCGCCAGTTCGTCCAGGCAGGCGATCACCGCAGAGGGGTCTGAGTCGGGTACTCCGGTCTGGTTGTCAAGCTGCTCTTTGATGTCGTGCAGACGGTGAGCCGCGCGGTAGTAGGAGAGCTGGGTGTCGGTAAGTCTGCGGAGAGCGTAGCCGCCACACTTGCTGCACCCATCGGAGTCGGTGCGCGCAATGAGATCGGCGACGGTCAGGAGGTCATCTCCGCGCACTACCGCCGCGCTGTCGTGGGCGTGCCGGCACAGCGGCGAGTGGCCCTTGCCCTCGATCAGAGGGTTGGCGTTGGTGGTGTAGAGCTGGACTACAGCCAGAGGGCCCAAAGAGAGGGCGCTGCCACTTTCCCACCGGTGGCTGCCGGGTTTGCGGAATGGCGCGAGGTTGAGGCGGTCCTTTGTGAGAGGGCGGTACGTGACCTGATGTCCGTTTCGCGCTTTCAGGGGGGGTGGAAGCGCGCTGGCTGCGGCGTCGCCGGGCGGCTACGGCCGCGGCTGGGCGAACAGGCCTTGCTCGGTCTCGACCAGGATTCCGCGCTCGGCCAGCCGTTTGAGCTTCAGCCGGACGTTGTTGACGTTGTTGGGTGCGATCTCCAGATCCATCGCCTCGCAGACCGCTCGTGCCCGTAGCGGGGCGTCGGCCGCGGCGAACACTGCCATGATCTGCCGGTAGGCCGGATGGTCCGGCAGCTTCGCGGCCGGTGGCGTCGGCGTGGACGGGTCAGGCAGCGCCAACAGGGTCTTGCGGGTGATGCGGACCTCCTCGGCGGCCCGGTCGAACTCCTCCAGCTGTGCAGTGAGTTCCGCGATGCGTCCCCGAGTGGCCTCGCTCTGTGCGGCGATCTCGCGCTCTTGCTCCTCCAGGCGCGCCAGCACGGCTCCCAAGGTCAGCTGGCTGTCGCTCACGCGCCGCGCCAGGAGGGGGTGGAGCTCGCAGTAAGCATCCGGGCCATCCGGTCGCTTGTGGCCCAGTACACCCTCGACTCGGCTGAGGCGGTCCGGTGCTCGTAGTCCCGTACCAGCCTGCGGTGCAGCATCATGATCCCGTTCACCTGTTCCGGCACCCACCTCTTGGGCTGCGGGACGAAACCGCCGGCTGCCGGGTTGCGCTCGACGACTTCGACGTCGATGCCGACCTTCTGCCCGTGATCGATGACGGTGGTCTTGAACCCCTGGTCCACCAGGGCCTTCTGTACCGTGTCGGTGTCGGCGGCGACCTTGTCCAGCAAAGCGATCCCAGCGGCGTTGTCGTGCGCCGACGCAGCCAGCACCACCACCGCGATCACCAGACCGAGAACGTCAACTGCCAGGCCGCGCTTGCGGCCCGGGACATTATTTGCCGCGTCCCTTCCGGTGGTGTCGGCGGGCACCCCGACGGCCGCGTGCAGGCTCTGGGTGTCCAGCACCACCAGGCTCGGGTCGGCCTCGCGCCCCCGGCTCTCGCGGACCTGCCAGCGCAGCAGATCATGGATGGTCTGGTCAGTGCCGTCGTCCCGCCACTTGTAGAAGTAGTACTTCACCGCGCCGGCCGGGGGCAGGTCGTGGGGAAGGTAGCTCCACTGGCATCCGGTACGGGACTGGTAGAGCAGGGCGTTGACGATCTCCCGCATCTCGTAAGTGCCCTGGTGGCCACTGACCGAGGGATGCCGGGCCTTCCAGGAAGCGATGACGGGCTCGATCAGGGCCCACCGCTCGTCGGACAAGTCGCTCTTGTAGGGCTGGCGGTCGCTCATGAGGAACACTCCACCACGGCAGAACACCCCGATCAGCCCCGATACGCACCTGCCCCACATTCCAGCGACAACAAACACGGCATCACGTCACATACCGCCTTCTGAGAACTTCTGAGGTCGCTGCGATGCTCAACATGTCCACAAGTTGAGTCGATCGGGAAGCATCGAAATTGGGCTTGAAGGGCTACAAGCTCGGCCGAGGCAGAAACGCCAAGGTCCTTTGCGAGAGGACCGAAATCTTCAAGTGGCTGGAGCAGCAAAAGGTCCATTCCCGGCCCAGCCGGTGGCGGTCACGACCTCGCCCGCGATGTCCACGACAGGCCGTCCGTCTGTCACCACCCGCACGGTCCCCGCGCAGGCCCGCTGGTCCAGAAGCCGTGCCTTACGGATACCGCCTTCCAGCTCCTGCTCCAGCTCCGAGCCGAGTTCCCGGCCGACCAGCCGCTCGCCGGCGGTGACGTCGGAAGCGGTGAGCAAAACTCGCGTGATACGTACCTTCGCCCCCATGGCACGCTCGAACATGCCGGTCGCCTCAGGCAGCACACACGCGGTGTTCGTGTAGATCAGGCGGCAGTAGCCGAGCCGGTTGAAGTTCTCCCACACGGCTGTCAGATTCCTCTCCGTGATCTCCGAACGGTGCGGGTCCCCCTCTGGTGCCGGATGCACCTGTCCCATGAAGTCACCATCGATGACCGCATGGGAGACCGCCACGGCGCGCAGCAACGCCGAAACCTCCCACCCCACCGTCGTCTTGCCGACACCGGCCCGCCCCCCGATGAGCAGTACTTCCGCGTGATCCATGGACGCAGCCTGCCAGTTGACGACCGCCTCAGGCGATCCGATATCGATCCATCCCCATGACCACCTCTCCGATCAGCGAGATCGCGATCTGCAGCTGGAGTATTGGAAGCGGGCGATGGTGAGCGCACCAGGCACACCCATGACAGGAGTCAGTACCGCTCGACGCAGTGGATCACGGGGAGCGCGTGGGGCGCTCAGTGGCGATCGAAACAACGATGGTGGCCGTCAGCTCACGTCAGGGGCCGCCCCTCAGCCATTCTCACAGGGCCGCGCGAATGGCTGTCAGCCGCCGCTCATCCTTGGACCGTGTCCTATGTGGTGATCGCTCGTCGGGCTGTTCATGGGGCGGGATACGTGGAGTTGGATCGTTCCGGAGTCGTAGTGGGCGCGTGAGTCCGGCTGCGACAGCGACGCAAAGGCGGCGAGGCAGAAGGCTCTCTTGAGCTGTTCGTTGCCTCGTCGGGAGGGACGGTACGCCAGACGGTCAGCCCCCTCGTCTCGGCAGGCGAGGCCGGTGTGGTTGCCGCCCGCGACGCGCTTGGAGTCCGCGGCTGCGCCGTGACGGATTCGGTCACAGTCACAGTCACGGTCACTGTCGGAGTCGCGGAGCGTGCCGTCGGCGAGTTCACGAGGATTGGCAGCCCGAAGAACCCGAGCACCAGCCCCAATGCAGCGGTGACCGCGGAGACCCACGCGGTCAGGTCCCGGCTCCGCCCGCTCGGTGTCAGGGGCGGTATCGGCGTCGGCGCGGAGCGGTGTCGGAGGGCTGGGTGGCGACGGGTGCCACCGGTCCCTTACGGCTCGGCCAGTCCTGATGAACCTCGAAGTCAGCCGCTGGCCGTCTTCGACGGGTGGAGAGTTCTCCCAGCAGGAAGGGGAGCCAGCTCCACTGTCGATATGCGTTCTAGCTGGATTCCTCGCTGCTGCGCCGATCCGTAGGTTTCACGTCATGACGCTTTCAACCAAACACGTACCACTTGTCAACCGGCGACGTGGTCTGTTCATCTTCCTCGGTGTCGCCTACCTCGGCATGTGGGCGGCCATGTCACCGCTCCTGGCCAGCGGTTACCAGCGCGGTGACGCACGCGAGGAGACCGGTGCACTGCAGGAGGTGTGCATCTCGGCCGCGATGTTGGCACCTGCCCTCGCCGCAATTCTCGTCGTCCGCTGGGTCGAGCGCAGCGGTCGGGTGCGGGACACGCTCGCCCTGCGCTGGTCGAAGCCCTGGGGGCGTACTGCACGGGCGTGCCTGTTGGCTTTCTTCGTCCCCGCCGGCCTCACCGCCGCTGCTCTTGTCATCAGCACCTTCGCCGGCCGCTACCAGTTCGGTGGAGTGCACTGGAACGGGCTCGGCTCGTGGGCGATCTCAGCAGTGCTGGGCATGCTGTTGTCGCTTCCGCTCTTCTTCGGTGAGGAACTGGGCTGGCAGGGCTACCTTTTTCCGCGCCTCGCACAAGGCGGTGACCGTCGGAGCCTGATACGGGCGTACGCAATCACCGGCGCGGCCTTCGCCCTGTGGCACCTGCCCACGCTGCTGATGGGCGGCCAGTACCCGGGGCGGCCCTGGTATGTGTCGGTGCCCGGCATGGTGGTGAGTTGCCTCCTCATCCTGCCGGTCTTCACATGGCTGCGGCTGCGCTCCGGCTCGGTCGTACCCGCCGTCATCGGCCATGCGTTCGTGAGCTCGGTGAGTGTCGCCATGGTCACGGAGTTCGCGGATTCCAAGTCGACACTGGATCCCCTGCACATGAGCATGGTCGGATGGCCCGGCTGGATCGCCACAGGCGCGCTCGTCGCTTTCCTGGCGCTGACCGGCCGACTCCAGCCGTCCTTCTACAGGGACCGCGCCGCCTCTCACCCCGCATCGAGCGACAAACTGTAAGTGCGTGTTCTGCGGGGCCGGCCACAGGGCGAGCCTCCAAGGTCCGGGCAAGGCGGGGCGGGACGAGAGTCCACGGCGAGGTGTTCATCCACATTGCGTGAACCCGTTGACGTACGCCCCACGCACCCTACGCGCCCAGGGGCGGAGCGCTCAGACGGGCATCGGCGTTCTCGTCCTGAACGTCCATGTCGAGAACACGCTGACATGGGGCTCCACCCGATGTCGTGCATCGCCACTGGGTGCGGAACATCAGGCGTTCCACTCGGTGGACGGTGCCCGGCGTCGTCACCACAGTCAGGCATTGGAGTGCCGCAACCGGAACAAGCCGCAGGCGTCCCGGCGCGCGTCCCGACGCGCGGGCCGGGTTGCCGATCCGGTTCTGCCGGGAGCGGGCCGGCACGACTGCCCGGCGGCGGCAAAGCAGGGTTCCCCGGCGCCCTGGAGTCGCCGTCGTTGTTTGCGCAGCTCCTGCTTCTTCTTCGACTTCGGCTTCTGCCTTCGGGGTCGCTTCCAGACCGGCTGCCGTCCCAGGGACTCATCGGGCTCGGGCTCCTGGTCCGCGTCGAGGGCGGGGGCCGTCCAGGCGCGGGCCACGCCGGCGCAGGCGAGTGCGTCCTCGGGATCGGGGGCGGTTCTTCCGGGTTTGAAGGCGGTACGTCGAACAGCACGTCGCCCCGCTGGAAGTCCCGGTGGAGGATACGCCCTTCGCACGGCGGCGCGGGCTTGCGGATCACGTCGATCGCCGCGGCCCATACGTCCTCGTCGGCGCCCTTCGGGACGACGACGGTGTCGGCGGTCGTCAACGCCACATACTTTCGGGGCCGCTCGACGCGTCGTAGCGCGTGGATCGCCGCGAGTTGGCGGGCCGGCAGAAGAACGCGGGCGAGGGCGCCCTCTGGCCGGCCGAATCCGGGATCACGGTGCCTGTCGGCTCGTGTCGGCCACCGGTGCGCGCGTGCCTCGACCGGACCGGACGCCCTCCCCACCTGGCCGGTGCCGTGGGCGCCGCACTGCGCGCGCACGCACTCACCGCCGGATGGATCACGCGCATCGGCACCACCCGTGCCCTCCTCGTGACACCCGCCGGACGCAAGGCATGGCACGACCACCTCGGCCTGCCGTCGGATGAACTCTGATCCTGGACTCCTGCCAGGCCGAGAGCTGCCTCCACGACGCCTTCGGTCGCATGTCCTGTCAACCGGACCCCGGGGTGGAGAAGTGGGTCCCGGGGCCCGTGCCCTTCGCGAGGGCCACCGCGAGCGCCCGGAAGATCCGTACCTCCGGGTTGTCGTCGTCGGCCCGTACCGCGAGATAGCTGCTCTCCCACGGAGCATCGAGGACGGGTACGAAGACGGCGCCCGGCCACGCGTAGTACCGCGCGAAGGAGTGCAGGCCGGAGCCCGCGGCGCGGCCGGTGACCACGCCGGTCAGCACCTCCTGCGGGGTGACGGCGAACTGGGAGCTGCGGCGCTGGGCGCGGTCATCGAAGTACAGATAGTCGGTGAACGTGTGAGGGGTGTGCCCCGGGACGCGGAACAGGGGCAGCTCGGCGAGGTCCGCGATGCCCACCCCGGACGTCCGGGCGTCGGCCAGTGGCGACCGCTCGTGCACGACGACGATCCGCTGCTCGGTGGTGAGGACGTCCGCGACGAGCCGCTCGTCGTCCGGGCTCGGCCGCACGAAAGCCACGTCCACCCGGTCCTCCACCAGCGCGGTCACATGCTCCGTGAAGTCCAGCTGCCGGATCTCCACCCGTATCCCGGGCCGGGCCCGCCGGTAGGCGTTGATGGCCGCGGGCGTCAGCTCCGCCGAACCGTGCCCCATGATCCCCACCCGCAGTGGCCGCCCGTCATCCGTCTTCCGTGTGACGTCCGCCAGGTCGTCGAGTGCGGCGTTCGCGGCGTCGAGGAGTGTGCGCGCGTGTCCGGCGAGCCTTGCTCCGGCGGCCGTCGGCACGACGGGGGAACCGGACCGGTCGAGGAGCCGTGCGCCGACCTGGCTCTCCAGGCGGCGTACGTGCTGGGTGACGGCGGGCGGCGACAGGAACAGCCGTGCTGCGGCCCGCCCGAAGTGCCCCTCCTCGACGACCGCCAGGAACGACGACAGCAGTCGCAGGTCAAGCGCCATACGACCAGGGTAGACGGGGAGCCGGGCAGGCGGCGCGGGCCGGACGGCCGGGGACGTACGAATGAGGCATGACCGCACCCCCTGTCACCGCACCGCCCGTCACCGCTCCTGCCGAACCCGTGCCCGCCATGCCCGTCCGTGCGGCAACCGGCTCCCGGGGCGCCCGTGCCGCATGGATCATGCTGGCTTCCGGCTGGAGCGCGAACCAGTTCTCGGCGCTGCTCGGCGCCTACCGCAGCCACCTCGGTCTGGCCGAGTCCACGGTGACCGGCCTGTTCGCGGTCTACGTCGTCGGTCTGATCCCGGCGCTGCTGATCGCGGGGCCGCTCGCGGACCGCAGGGGGCGGCGCCGGGTGGCGCTCGTGGCTCTCTTCCTCAACGTCCTGTCGACCCTGCTCCTGATGGCGGGCGGCGCCTGGGGCGGTACCTGGCTGCTGCTGCCCGGCCGCTTCCTGACCGGTGTCAGCGCGGGCGCGCTGCTGGCTGCGGGCAGTGCCTGGATCAAGGAGCTGTCCGACTCGCCGCGCCGACCCGGGCTGTTCGTCTCGGCCGGATTCGCGACGGGCGGCCTCGTGGCGGCGCTCGTCGCACAGTGGGCGCCCTGGCCGATGGTGACGGCGTACGTCCCGCACGTCGTCCTCGGAGCGGCGGCGGGATGGTTCGCCCTGGCCGCGCCGGAGACGTACAGCCCGCTCCCGGTATCCAGCTCCGAATCCGCCCACGAGCACGGCCGGCGCTTTCGGCGCACGGTCCTGCCCATGGCGCCCTGGGTCTTCGCGGCCCCCACCATCGGCTTCGTCACGCTGCCGAGCACCCTTCACACCGGCCTGATCCTCACGGGCGTCGCGACGGCCGTCGTCCCCGGCACCGGTCTGCTCACCGCACGGCGGGCTGGGTCCACGCCCACTGCGGGCCTGCTGGTCGTCGCGGTCGGAACGGCGACCGCCGCCGTTGCCGCCGCGACGGAGAGCCGGCTCCTCGCCCTCTTTGCCGCGATCGTTCTCGGCGCGGGCTACGGACTGGCCCTCACCTACGGCCTCACCCGCACCGCAGCTCTCGCCCCGCCCCACCAACTCGCCCGCTGGACGGCCCGGTTCTGGACGGCGGCGTACCTCGGCATGTTCACTCCGTACGTCCTCACGCTCCTCGGCCACATCACGACAACGCCGGTGCTGCTGGCGGCCGTCGCACTGCTCGCCCTCGCCCACGCCGCCGAATCTTCATCACGACGCCATCGTCAACGGCCCTCTCCCCGCACATCGCCCAGGTGATCACCGGGCACCAGGACATGGCCGTGACAATCGACGGCCAGGTTCTGTCTCTTTGGTCGGCGTCGGGCCCGGATGAGGATGCCCGCGAGGTGCGGGGCGGCCTGGTGGGCGATCACGAGCTCATCGGTTCGTGTGGCCAGGCCGCGCCATTGGCTTGAGCTGGTTGGTTGGGTAGGCCGCGCGGCGAGGTCCCTGCCATGTGCAGGCCCTTTTCCGCACGGCCCCCCTCCGAACCCGCCGTACGAGTTTCCCCGTAACGGGCTCTCCAGTGACCTATTTCGTGACGCGACTGGTTGGCTTTCTTGAGTGGATCGTGTCATGGCAGCCGATGCAGACAACCAGAGTCTTGCGCCGTTTCTTCACCATGACCCGATGCCATTCGGTAGGCGGCTCTACCCTGTCGAGGTCAGCGAGTTTTCGGATGTGATGCACCCGCACGTCTTCCGACGTCCCGCATAGCTCGCACTTCCCCTTCAAGAGCCGGGTAATCAGCTCTTTTCTGGGGTGGGGGTTGGCCGCTTGACGGTCCGTGAGAACCGCTGCCTTCTGTCGCGTGAGTGAGATTCCGCCGAATCGTGCGACCAGTGACTTCGTGCCTGTGCTGCGGGGGACGCTGGCTTCGAAACATGTGCGGGGCCCATTCGGTGTCTTGATCTTGGCCTTGTAACGGGCCGCCATCTTGGACACCGTCGAGTGGTGCTTCGCTGCGAGTGTCTTGAGCAACGAGGTTTCCATGGCCCAACGCAGCCGATGCAATCGGCATACGTTGCCGGCCAGGAGGTAGTACTGGACGATGCCCCGGTATTCGGCCCCGTAGATGTTAACGATGGTGTAGTCGTCATCGTTCAGGAGTTGGGGCCGGTGCGCGGGTTTTCCGCGACTGAGATATAGGGCTGCCTTGTCTCGGATCACCTTTGCTGGCACACGTAGAGCAATCGAACCGTTAGCCGTCCTACGGCCTCGGGTTGCCTGCCTGTCGTTGTGCTGCACGGTGATCTCGTATCCGAGGAACGATGCCGCGCCCTTACGGGCATGGGTGATCAGTGTCTTCTCCGGCGATAGTTCCAACTTGAGGTCTTCTCGGAGGAATATCGCGAGACGCCGCTTGATCTCCTCGGCCTCGGATCTCGGCCCGATGAACCCAAGAAGGGTGTCATCGGCATATCGCACATAGCGCAGTCTCCGGAAGCCCGGATCGTTGGGATCCACGCTGGGAATACTGCGCTGCTGCTTGCGAAGTGACCGGACTTCAGCCCGATCTCCCCGCCTGCGAGCGCGCGCGATCGCGTTGACCACCTCCAGGTAGGCAGGGTTGCGCGCCCTGCTTCGCCCTCGGGTGTTGTGCGGAATCAGAACCTTCTCGACAAATCTGTCCAGGCGGTGCAGGTAGATATTGGACAGCAGCGGAGAGAGTACTCCGCCTTGAGGTGCCCCGCTGAGCGTGGCTCCCCAGGTCCAATCTTCCATGTACCCGGCCTCAAGCATGTTGCGCACGAGCCGAAGAAACCGGCCATCGTGAATCCGTTCTGTCAGGGTCTCGATAACGACTTGATGGTCGATCGTGCCGAAGCAGTCAGAGATATCACCTTCGATGAACCAGGTCGTACCCGTCCAGGTATTGCCCACCTCCGTCAAGGCGGTGTGGCAGCCCCGCTTGGGTCGGAACCCGTGGGAACGGTCGGAGAACTGCGGCTCGAAGTATGCCTCCAGAAGGAGACGCATCACCTCGCCGACGAGTTTATCCGACCAGGTCGGCAGTCCAAGCGGCCGGGTCTTCCCATTTTTCTTGGGAATGTTGACTCGCTTTACTGGGCTGAACCGGTAGCGCTCGTGACGCATCGCATCGATGATGCGACCGATCTTCCCCAACGACATGCCATCCACGGTTTCTTGCGTGACTCCCGGCGTCATCGCCCCTTTGTTGGAGTAGATGCGACCGTAAGCCACCAGGTATAACTGCGGGTTGAACATTTGCCGATACAGCTCACTGCACGGCAGACCACGTCTGCCGCGCTCACGAAGGATGCCCAACACCGTGTCGGCACTCTGCATTTCGCATACCTCCCGGTCTCATTCGCATCCAGTCACCTGTGCCCCTTCGCCCTGTGAGCGGCTTTCCCACTCTCCTCGGCAGGTCGTTACTCCTGCGACTACTACGGGCACTCCGTCGCCCTAGGGTTCGCACCCCGTAGGCGATCCCACGTTCGTCCTTGTTGTACGTCATAGCGTGACGTAGGTGCCCCACTCATCTCCTTCAATGTCCTCACTGGACATCGCCCCATGTCACGGAAGGTATGTCGGCCATGCATCAAAGCCGTCACAGAACATGGCATCGGTTTCAGTAGCCTTTCCGATGGATGCGAACTTTCATCGACTGGAGATTGGGGTTCAGGCAATCCAGCTTTCGCCCTATCACGCGGGCCCCTCAGCGCACCGCCCCTGGCAACTGAGCCCGGTCGCTGATTTTCTGGCATGCTCTGGTCCCCTTCACCTTTCGGATCCAGGTGAGCCATCAGGCCCAGGAATATCCCTCCAATTCCTCCCGGCTGTGCCGGGGATACAACAAGGCGCCTCGTGGCGCACATGCACCGCTCGACGGTGTTCCGCTTTTTGTACGCCTCGCTGTCGAAGCCGGGCGGACGGCCACCGAGTCGGCCCCGCCTCAGGCTGTGGCCAACCCGGTCGGACGGCTGTGGAATGACAGCGCGGATCCCTCGCCGCCGCAGGCGGGTCCGGATGGCGCGTGAGGAATACGCACGGTCGGCCAGGACGGCAGCGAGCGTGCGTTTCCAGGTTCCATCGACGGCCCATCCGATCAGGCGCTTGTGCGCGGTCCGGAACGGGCCGAGCTCGTCCGGGAGGTCTCGCCACGGCGAACTGGTGCGGTACCTCCATGCGATTGCCTCACGTGTGCGGCGGTGGTCGGCCCACCGCCGTTCGCGAACCGGATCGGCCGGCATCAGCGGCACGATCCGGTCCCACATCGCATCAGTGATCACCAATCGGACATACAGGCCCAGTTGACTCACCAACCGGCCGAGCGGACATGTGTCAGGACTTCCCGTCCCAGGCGGGAAGTTCGGCAGCGGCGACGATGCTGCGGACGCCCAAGTCCGCCCGCCGGGCCGGGGCCGTTTGGTCAACGACGACGGAACAGCCGGCCCACTGTCCGCCGCACTCTTCGACCATTGACCGCACGGCCGACGCCTGGCTGCCCGTCTCGATCCAGTCGTCAACCAGCAGCACCCGGTCCCCGTGGCCCACCGCCGCCCGCTGCAGACGTAGCTCCTGACGGGTACCCCGGTAGTCGGGGTCGCTGCGCCGGGTGACCTTGTCCCCCGGGAAGATCCCCTCGCCCTTGCGTACTGCGACGAAGCCGACGCCGAGTTCGACGGCCACCGCCGCACCGAGCAGGAATCCCCGCGACTCGACGCCGCAGACGGCCGTGACGCCGTCGTCCCGGAACGGCCCGGCCAGGCCGCGGACCACCACGGCGAGCGCCCCGGGGTCGCGGAAGATCGGCCAGACGTCGGCGTGGCCGCCGATCCACCGGAAGCGTTCGAGGGCCACGGCACGTGCGTGAGGCATCATGATCGAGAGTCTGCGGACAGGCCGGCAGCCCAGGCAACCGGATTCTCGTTCGGGGAGGACTGGTGGGTGGTACACCAGCTTCGCCGTGATCCTGATCCTGATCCGGACCCAAAGCCGAAGCCGAAGCCGAAGCCGGCCAAGGAGACACGGCCTGGCCCTGCGTAGGCGGTCAGGTGTCCGGCGGTCTTGAAGTTACTGCCGTCGCCGATGTCGATGAGGATCCTCGTTGCGGTCCTGACCCCGATGCCGGGCATGGAGATCAGGACTGGGAAAGAGGGGCCTCCAGCAGTTCCTCGATCTTGGTAGCGAGGATTTTCCGCTGGTCGAGTACCAACCGGAGGGAGCCGGTGAGGCCGGGCACGATCAGTGCGGCAGCGTCGGTGACCGGGGTGACCACGGTCTGTTCGTCCAGTGCGGCGAAGATGTCTTCGGCGGGACGCTCGGCCGTGCGCGGGGCCTTGGGCCGCAGCAGGGATACCAGCCGCGCCGGGCGGCCTTCCTCAACTGAGCTGTGGAGCCATAGTGTTCAAGGAGAACCAGCACGGCCGGATGGTCGAGCCGGGAGCCCAGGACCCGCTCAAGTGAGGGGCCTGAAGCCCATGGTGGCCGCTCTCCAATCGAGACACGACCCCCACCGCGGCTGGCATTACTGACCCGGCAAGCTCTACGCGGACAAGGCGTACTACATCCCTGACCTGCGGAAATGACTGCCCGGAAAACGAATCGGCGTATGCATGGCCCGTAAAGGAACCGAGTGCGGCGAGGGGCTCCGACGCCGCAGACGGGTCATCGAGCGCACCATGTCATGGCTGACCGGCTACCGCGGACTCAACCACCGCTACGAACCCCACCCCCGCAACTACCTGGACTTCCCCGGCCTCGCCGCCACCCTCTCCTGCTGCAAACGAATCCTCCGACTCACCACATAGGACACCGTCTCAAGTGGAGAGGACGGACGGTGCGTGCCCGGCGCCGACCAGGCCCGGCGCCGGCATGCCTACCTGGGTCATGCCCCCAGATCCTCCGTCACGGGCATGCACTCGGCGAGCAGGTCGACGACGTCGCGCCAGGCGCGCTGTGCGTGCCGTGGGTGGTAGCCGACGCCGGGGCGCACGGTGTGGTCGACCGGCGGGTGGTGGAAGGCGTGCAAGGCGCCGCCGTAGACCACGAGGCGCCAGTCGACGCCCGCGGCCTGCATCTCTGCGGTGAACGCGTCCCGTTGTGCGGGCGGCATGATCGGGTCTTCCGACCCGACCCCGGCCCACACCGGGCAGCGAATGTGTGCCGCCTCGCCCGGTCGGCCCGTGGTCAGTGCGTTGACCGTCGCGATCGCGCGCAGGCTGACGCCGCCGCGCCCGAGTTCCAGCCCGATGGCACCCCCGGTGCCGTAGCCGACGGCGGCGATCCGGTCGGGGTCGGTCCGCGGTTCGGTACGCAACACGTCGAGCGCCGCATGGCCGATGTCCCGCATCCGGTCGGGGTCGGCGAGCAGTGGCATGCAACGGGCCAGCATCTCCTCGGGGTCACCCAAATAGCGCCCGCCGTGAAGGTCGAAGGCCAGCACTACATATCCCAGTTCGGCGAGAGCATCGGCCCGGCGGCGCTCGACGTCGCTGAGTCCCGTGCCCTCTGGTCCGAGCAGCACCGCGGGCCGGCGGTCGACACCGGCCGGGAGCGCGAGGTGCCCGATCATCGTCAAACCGTCGGCCGGGTACTCGACCGTACGCGTCGTAATCGTCGTCATGGGACTGGACTGTAGTGATCGTCGAGCCCGGTCCGGCCGGTGTTCTGCCGCTGGCAGAACAGTGTGGGCGTCACTCTGATGAAATTTGATGAAATACGGCGAGCACTCACAAGAACCGTCACAGACCCCGTCCCCACCGCAGCGGTGTCGGATCGCCTGCCCAGGCCACGTTGTTGGCGACTGACCCTCGCGGCAGGATTCTGGCGTATACCGGCCCGCTCCCGTGAAGGGCGTCACCAGCTAGTTCACCTCACGGTTCAGGCGGCCTGGCCGGGACCGGCGGCGATCAGGTCCTGCTCGCGCAGCGGTGTGAAGGCCGAGGATGGCCGCGAGGAGTGCTCCGGCGGAGGAGACGCCGGCGATGGCCGAGCAGGGCGAGGGCGAGGATGAAGCCTGCCACTTGGACGAACAGTCCGGTGAAGACCGCCGGGTCGCTGGTCAGGCCGAAGATGTCAGTGCCGATGAGCGGCACGGTGGTGCGTTCCAGGCCCACGAGGCCGCCGACGGTGACGTCGACGACGACCAGGAGGATGAACTGTCCTCGCGGTGTGCGGGTGCGGACCTGGCCGGGAACCGGCACGGCGGACGGGAGGAGAACGGCGGAGGGTCAGATGAACGCGTCAGCGAGCATGAGGGCCGCGACCGCGAGCAGGGCGTAGGCGAAGAGGCGTTGCAGCGTGTTGCCGCTGAGTCGTTGTGCGTGGCGTTTGCCGTCCCAGGCGCCGAGGATCGCGGCGGCGGTGAAGGGCGCTATGACGGACCAGTCCAGATGCATTCCGGTACCGGCCCGGGCGCCGAGCGCGGCGATCGAGTTGATGGTGATGACCAGCAGGCTGGTGCCGATGGCCCTGCGCATGGGGAGATTCAGCACTCGTGCCAGGGCTGGCACGGCGAGGAAACCGCCGCCCACACCCAGCAGCCCGGTCACGGCGCCGAGGCCGGCACCGGCGGCGCCGGCCTTGACGGGGCGCACCTCGCCCGCGGCCGGGGCGGGTGCGGGGCGCAGCATGCGCAGTGCGGCAAGTCCCGCGACGACGGCGAAGGCGATGGTCAGCCCCGCCTGGGGCAGACGGCCGGCGGCCGTGCCGGCGAGCGTGGCGGGGACGATGCCCGCCGCTGCGAAGAGCAGCCCGGTCCGCCAGACCACGTTGCCGTCCCGGGCGTGCCCGGTGAGCGCTGTGATGGACGTCAGGGTGACGATGATCAGACTGGCGGTGATTGCCTGCGCCGGCGGCATGCCGATCAGGTAGGTCAGGGCGGGGACGGCGAGGACGCTGCCGCCACCGCCTAGGCCGCCGAGCGCCAGGCCGACGACGGCTCCGGCTACGAGCGCGATGATCAGGGCGGTCATGCCACCGAGCCCTCATTGCCGCTTCCGTCGACGACGGAGTACCCGGCGGCAGCCCACTCCTGCATGCCGCCCTTGACGTCCACCGTGTCCGCGCCGTGCGCGCGGAGCAGCTCGACGGCCTGCTGCGAGCGGTGTCCGCTGCGACATATCACCACCAGCGACCGTCCCTGGGCAGCCTGTGGCAGTGCAGCCCCCGCGACCAGGGCGGACAGCGGTGCGTGCACTGCGCCGGGCGCCCGCCCGGCGTCCCACTCGCCCCGCTCACGTACGTCCAGCAGGACAGCCGGGGCGTGGGCGCCCTGGGTGCGCCGATGGGCTTCCTCGACGGTGAGGCGTTTCTTGTCTTGGGAGAACAGGGACATCACAGGACCTCTCGAATGCAGTCGTGCAGGAAGTTCATGCAGGAATCGGGGCGGCCACCGGTTGCCCGGGGGACGCGTGCGGTATCGGCCGGCTGTCTGCTCAGCTGGTGACCACAGGCAGCCCGGCAGTGGTGGCGGAGTCGAAGCCGTCGTCGACGGCGACCACGTCACGGCCGGCGGCGTCGAGGAGAGAGGCGGCGATTCCGGCGCGCATGCCACCCGCGCAGCGCACCCACACGGTGCCTGCCGGGCCCATGTGCGCGTAGTGGGCGGGGATGTCCGCGAGGCACGGCCAGGATCTCGGCGACAGAGGAAGTGGCGTCGGTGGTGAGCGCCGTGTTCGCGGACTTCTCCCGGCCGATGGTGGTGGGGTCGCCCTCGGCCTGCGCGGAGGAGCACAAGCTGCCGAAGCCGTGCGTCGGCAGGGCGGCCGTCGCATCCGGCAGCTCGGCTGCCAGACGGTGTACGGAAGCGTGCTGGGCTCGGGCCGGCTCCTCGGTCGGCCGGGGCTCCACCAGGTCGGGGCGGCCCACGGTGCCGATGGCGATCAGCAGCGAACCGCCGGTGAACTCGGCGACGGTGGTGCCCTCTTCTTCCAGCGCGTACGCGGCGTGGTGCGGGGTGTGTCCCCGGGTGGCGACGGCCCGCAGCACGAGACCGGCGTCGACGGTCACGGTGCAGTGACGATTGCCAAGTCCCTCAAACTCGATGGTGTCGATGAAGAATACGAAGCTGCTCCCTTCCCCTTAATACCCCCCTGGGTATCCACTGAATCGAGTATACCCAGGGGGTATTTGCATTTTGGTGTGGGGCAACTCTCCCCCAGGACGTGACGCCCGGGACCTGTTCAGTTCTCGGGTGTTCCCCGGCACGTCGCCGCCGGGTCCGAACCCCGGCCGAACGCGAGGCCGGCAGGGTTGGAGATGGGGTTCACAGCGGTCGCCGGGAGCGAGGCTGCTGCGGCGATTCCCGTCGGAGGATCGCCGGCCAGGATGGGTGCGCGATGCTCACGACCCGTTCCGGAGGGAGGCGATGACGGTGCGGACGTCGGTTCGCGGGCCGCGGTTGTAGGGCAGCTTGGAGAGCATCATGCCCATTGCACAGGTGTTGCTGAGCGCGGCGAAGGTCAGCCCGGCGCCGATCGCGGTGCCGATCAGGTGCACGCCGGGGACGAAGAAGCCCACGACGCCGCTGACAAGCACGATCGAGCCGGCTATGAGACGGACCTGACGTTCCAGTTCCCAGCGCTGCTGGCCGCGGTCGACCGGTGCACCGGAAGCCTCCCAGGCCATCATGCCGCCGTCGAGGACTCGCAGGTTGGGCAGGCCCGCATCGGCGAGCGCCTCCTCGGCCTGGGTGGCGCGAGCTCCGGAGCGGCAGACCAGCACCACGTCCTCGTCCAGGTGCCGCCCCAGCTCCGTACGGTGCTCGCGCAGAGTGTCCAGGGGCACGTTGTAGGCGCCAGGGATGTGACTGGTCTGGAACTCGCCGGATGTACGCACATCGATCAGACGGGGGCCCTCGCCGGTCTTGATCAGGTGCTGAAGGGTGGCGGGCGTGAAGACGGAGGTGCGGGAAGCGTCGGTGGTCATGAGAACTACTCCGTGGAGAGGAAACGAAAACAGGGACGGGAAGTGGAGAGCAGGCACGCCCGCGCAAGGGGCGTCAGGACACCTGGAGGTCCTGTGCGGGAGTCCGGCAGCCGAAGGAAGAGGGAGGGTGGCGCGTCAGGCGGCGGGCGTGTCGAGCAGGGCCCAGGCGGCCCATCCGCCGAGTACGTCGGAGACGTCCTCGAAGCCCTGGTGGCGCAGCAGGCTTGCGGCGATCGAAGAGCGGTGACCGCCCGCGCAGTGCAGGACCAGCGGCCTGTCGCGCGGGATCTCGTCGAGACGGCCGGGGAGCTCACCCAGGGCGATGTGCAGGGCACCCTCGATGAACCCGTTCTCGCCGCGCTCACCGCAGTTGCGGACGTCAAGGACGACCGGCGGGTTCTCACCGTCCAGCTCTGCGCGCAGCTGGGCGGCGGTCAGGCGGCTGGCCGGGGTGACCGTGTCAGCCACCGCCTCCAGGGCCTCGTCGGGGGAGGCCAGGTACCCGGCGACCCGGTCGAAGCCGATCCGGGCAAGCCGGGTGACGATCTCCTCCTCACGCTCCCCCGGCGCCACGACCAGCAGCTCCGTTCCGGGTGGCAGCACGGTGCCGGCCTGTTCGGCGAACCGGCCGTCGGCGGGGACGTTGACCGCGCCGCGCAGGTGACCGGCGGCGAACTCCTGCGGGTCACGCGCGTCGACCACCACCGCGCCCGCCGCACGCCGGGCCATGAAATCCGCCGTGCTCAGCGCCCGCGGCGCGCTCGCCGGGTCGAACAGCTCCCGCTCCCGGCGGTTGAGGTCCGCGTCGTAGGCGAAGTATCCCGGAGCCGCCGACTGCCCGGCGGTCACGAGCGCGACGAAATCCCGCTCGTTCATCGGCGCACACGCGTAGTTCGTCGCGCGCTGCTCGCCGATCGTCGACTGCCGTTCGGTGGACAGGTTCTTGCCGCAGGACGAACCAGCGCCGTGCGCGGGAAACACCCGCACCTCGTCGGGCAGGGCCATCAGCTTGTGCTGCACGCTGTCGTGCAGCATCGCGCCCAGCTCGTCGGCGGTCACCCCGACCGAGGCCAGCAGGTCCGGGCGGCCGACATCGCCGATGAACAGCGCGTCACCGGTCAGCACGCCGTACGGGACCGCATCCTCGGCACGCTCGTACACCAGCACACTGATCGACTCCGGCGTGTGGCCCGGGGTCTCCATGATCTTCAGCGTCACGTCTCCGAGGCTGACGGTGTCGCCCTCGGCCAGCTCGCGGATCGCGTACTCGGTCTCGGCCCGGCGCCCGTAACCGATCCACGCGCCGGTGCGGTCGGCCACCTCCAGGTGACCGGCGACGAAGTCCGCGTGGAAGTGCGTGTTGATGACACCCACCACGGTGAAACCACGGGCTTCGGCATCGTTCAGGTACTCCGACACGTCCCGGCGCGGGTCCACGACCACGGCCTGCCCCGTGGTCTCGTCGGCGATCATGTACGACGCCTGGGACAGGCACTCAAGGTAGTACTGCGAGAAGAACACGGAAACCTCCAGAACAAGACAGGCCAGATACCCCGGTGGGTATTAATCCGAGCAAGAGTCGGCCTGGCGCGAGGGCGGCGCACGGGACGGGGCCCGAATGCGGCTCTCGACCCGCCGGGACTCGACCCGCCGGGGCTCGACTCGGCGAGGGCCACGAGCCCCCGGACCAATGGATACCCCATGGGGTATTACACCTTCGACCGTACGAAGCTCCGCCCGCATTGTCAAATACCCTGGGGGGTATCAAGAATCGAGGAGGCACCGCCCGGCGAACACACCCGGGGTGACGCACGGCTGGACGCTTCGACCCGAGGCGACAAGGCCGCCGAAGCGCGCCGTGCGGGACAAGCCTTGCGCGGCCGGCACTGGCGATTCCTGGGCCCCCCGAGAGGTTGGCCACCCCGGCTCCGCGGCTCAGATCCCGGGCGGCGCAAGCCGTCGACCGGGCCGACTGATGCCCGGATTAATACCCCACTGGGTATTGTTGTCGAGATCGAAGGAGGATGACGTGCAAGTGGACGAGGAATCGATGCGCCCCGTCCTGAACCGCCTACGGCGGGCGCAGGGGCAGCTGGCCGCGGTCATCACGATGATCGAGGCGGGTCGCGACTGCCAGGATGTCGTGACGCAGCTGGCCGCCGTCTCCCGCGCCTTGGACCGGGCCGGATTCAAGATCGTCGCCAGCGGAATGAGGCAATGCCTCGCGGGAGACCCTGACACCCCGCCCATGTCGCAGGAGGAGCTGGAGAAACTCTTCCTTGCCCTGGCATGACCGTCAGCGGGGCCATGCGACGCGGCCACCGGCTCTCAGCACCCCGCCGCGCACGATCGCTCCCACAACGATCGCCGCGTCAACAAGATCAGAAACAAATCGCCGCTGAACCCTGCATCGCGCCAGACTCTGAGCTGTGGCTACGCAGGCGGGAGCGAGGAACGCTTGTAGCCGAGCGTGGAGAGCATCAACACGTCGGTGATGCCTGGAACGTTGGCGAGTTCTGAGAACGCCTCTTCAGCGTGTCGGCGCAGTCTCGCGGTCCACGCAGTCCGCGAGGTGAAATGGGAGCGCGCCGGAGTGAACGAGACCAGACCCAACAGCACCGGCACCGAGCCCGCTTCACGTGCTCAGGTGCGTGGTGCCCAGGAGTCCATGAGACGGCTCTGCCAGGCCCAGGCGGCGACCTCGACGCGATTACGGACGCCGAGTTTGTCCTGAATAGTAGCCAGATGACTCTTGACGGTACTGAGGGTGATGAACAGCGCGGTGGCGATCTCCTGGTTGGTGCGGCCCCGGGCGATGGCCCGGATCACATCCATCTCCCGTGCCGAGAGCGGCCGTGCGGGCCGGGCTGCGGACGCCGCCCGCGCCGGGGCGAGGTCCCGGAGCAGGCGCAGGGTGATGGACGGGGAGATCAGGGCGTCCCCGGCGTGTGCGGCCCGGACGGCCTCGGTGAGCAGGGCGGGGGCGGCGCCCTTGAGGACGAAGCCGACCGCCCCGGCGTGCAGTGCGCCGTGGACGTACTCGTCCAGGTCGAAGGTGGTGACGATGACCACCCGGAGCGGGTCGGTGATTCCGGGGCCGGCCAGGGCACGGGTTACGTCGATGCCGTCCAGTGCGGGCATGCGGATGTCGACCAGGCACACGTCCGGGCGCAGTTGACGGGCGAGTTCGACCGCTTCGGCGCCGTCGGCGGCTTCGCCGACCACGGTGATGTCGTCCTGGTCCTCCAGGATGAGCCGCAGGCCGCTGCGGATCATCGCCTGGTCGTCGGCGAGCAGGACTCGGATGCTCAACGGGTCTCCTTGCCGGGGGCGGGCAGGGTTGCGCGGACCGACCAGCCGGTGTCCCGGCCAGGGCCGGCGCTGAGGTGGCCGCCGAGTGCCTCGACGCGTTCACGCATGCCGATGAGGCCGAAGCCGCCGTGGTGTTTGGGTCGGGTGTGGCCGGGTGGGGCGTCGTCGGTGACCATGACGGTGACGCCGTCCGGGCCGTGGGCAATGTCGATGACGGCGGAGCGGGCATGCCCGGCGTGGCGGGCGATGTTGGTCAGGGACTCCTGGACGATCCGGTGGACGGTGGTGGCCACTTCGGGTGCCCAGGGCGCGGGGTCGGCGGGCAGTCGCAGGTGCACCTCGGGGCCGTGCCCGTCGAACCGGCGGACGAGTTCGGTCAGTTCGTGCCGACCGGGTGCGGTGGGAGCCGTGGTGGCGACGTCGTCGGTATCGCGCAGCAACCCGACCACCCGACGCATCGCGGTGAGCGCCTCGCCACCGGCCTCCTCGATGTCGGTGAGAGTGGCGTCCAGACTCTCGGGCCGCCGCCCGGCCACGATCCGCGCGGCCTGGGCCTGGACGACGATGCCGGTGATGTGATGGGCGACCACATCATGCAACTCCCTTGCCAGAGCGAGCCGCTCCTCCTGCCGGACCGCGTCGGTGGCGGCCCGTCGGCGGAAGTCCACGAAGCGCAGCCCCAGCCCGGCCCCGAGCGCGAGGATCCAGCCCTCGATCCCCACCCGGAAGGGCGTTCCCGGACCCTCGGCGGTCAGCAGCCCGGCGGCCATCAGCGCCAGCCCGGCTGAAGCGACGGCAACGGTCGGGCGCCACGAAAGCGTTCTCGCAGCGGAGCCGCCGAGGACGAGCAGCCCCACGACGGCGCCGGCGCCGGGCTCGCCCGGCAGATCCGCGACCCCGGCGGTCACCGCGCCCGCCCCCGCGACGACCAGGCCGGCCGCGGCGGCCCAGCCCCGATGGCGCTCCCTGCCGAGTGCGATCAGGCAGACGACGGCGCCGACGCACGCATCGACGGCCCAGACGCGGCCCTGCATGCTGTACTGCACCGCCACGACGGTCAGTACGAGCGCGAAGAACGCGCCCAGCACCGCGTTCACCACGATTGTCGGCCTGCGGACCGGCCGCTCTGCTGTACTCACCCGGCTCACGCTAGCCCGCCCCGGCGGACCGCCGAACCAGCCGAAAGTACGACTCCGTGCACCCAGATGCGTCCCTTCGGCCGGTGCGCGGCCCTCGGCCGATCAACAGGCTGGCCACATGCCTGATTTCACCTCTGTACCTCTCCTGCTCGCCGCGGCGGCGCACGCCGAGGAGACCGAACGAAGCCCGCTGCTGTACGCCTGGTGGGCGCTCAACCTCGCCGTGCTGATCGCGGTCGGCTACGGCGCCTACCGGTTCGTCAAGTCGCGGCGCGCAAAGCGCGCCCCTCGCGGCTGACCCGGAGGGAAAGACACATGACACCGGTACTGAAAGCCGTGAAGCTCAGCAAGCGTTACGGCCGCCACCACGCGCTCACCGACTGCGACCTGAACGTCCCGCCCGGACGGGTGATCGGACTGGTCGGCCCGAACGGCGCCGGCAAATCGACGCTGCTGCAACTGGCCGGCGGACTGATCACGCCCAGCTCGGGCACGATCCGTGTACTGGGCGCCACACCCGCCGCCGGCTCCGCCCACCTGGCCAAGGTCGGCTTCGTCGCCCAGGACACACCCCTCTACGCCGAACTGTCCGTCGCCGACCACCTGCGGATGGGCGCCCGGCTCAATCCCGGCTGGGACCAGGAACTTGCCCGGCGCCGCCTCGCCCGCACAGACCTCGATCCCCGGCAGAAGGCCGGCCGGCTCTCCGGCGGCCAGCGTGCCCAGCTCGCCCTGACCCTCGCGGCGGCCAAACGACCCGAGCTGCTGATCTTCGACGAGCCCGCCGCCGCCCTGGATCCGCTGGCCCGGCGTGCCTTCCTGGACCAGCTGATGGAGTCCGTCACCGAACTGGGCGCCGCCGCCGTCCTCTCCTCCCACGCCCTGCCCGACGTGGAGCGGGTCTGTGACCACCTGATCGTGCTGGCGGGCTCGCGGATCCAGCTGGCCGGTGATGTGACAGAGCTGCTGGCCGGCCACGTCCGGATCACCGGCGCTCGCTCCGCCCTCTCGGCCCTGCCCGCCGATGCAGATGTCGTCGCGCTCACCGACCGCACCGAGCAGGAGAGGACCGCCCTGGTCCGTGCCGACCGCAGGCTGCTGGCCGGTGGTCCATGGGCGACGGCGGACGTGGGCCTCGAAGAGCTGGTTCTCGCCTACCTCGGCCGGACGGACCGGACCGATGGCCGACCTGTTCCGACTGCCGTGGAGGCCCACCGATGATCTGGATGACCTGGCGTCAGTTCCGAACCCAGGCGCTGGTGGCCCTCGGGGCGCTCCTGCTCCTCGCCGTGTACCTCGTCATGCTCGGCGGGCAGATCCACGGCGCGTACGACGACACCCTCGCCCACTGCGCGAGCCGTGAGGCATGTACCGGACCGCTGGGTGCCTTCGCCGACCGCTACAGCCTCCAGACCGACCTGCTCGGCTACCTGCTGCTCGCTGTCCCCGGTGCCATCGGGGTCTTCTGGGGCGCACCTCTCATCGCCCGGGAACTGGAGGCCGGCACCCACCGCATGGTGTGGAACCAGAGTGTGACCCGCAGCCGGTGGCTCGCGGCCAAACTCGGCCTGGTGGGCCTGGTGAGCACGGCCTGCGCCGGCCTGTACAGCCTGCTGCTGACCTGGGCGACCGGCCCGGTCGCCAACGTCCTCAACAACCGCTTCGAACCGGCGCTCTTCGCCTCGCGCAACATCGCTCCGCTGGGCTACGCGGCCTTTGCCTTCACCCTGGGCGCCACCCTGGGCCTGGTCCTTCGCCGTACCGTGCCCGCCATGGCCGCCACGCTGGTGGTCTTCGCCGTGCTCCAGATCGCTGTACCCGCGATGATCCGCCCGCACTACGAGGCGCCCGCCCGCACCTCGGTGCCACTCACCGCAGAACTGGTCGGCCGCCTGACGAAGATCGGCACCTACGGGGACATCGGCGGCCTGCGAATCCCCGGTGGACCGTGGGTCGTCGAGACCAGCCCGATCCTCGACTCCGCAGGCAAGGAGGTCGGCCACACCACGTGGTTCCAGGACTGCATGGAGCGCAGTTCACTCTCCGAGCTGCCCGCCTGCCTGGCCAAAGGCGACGTCCACGTCGAGATCGCCGAGCAGCCGGCCGACCGCTACTGGACCTTCCAGTACGTGGAAACCGCACTCTTCGCCGCCCTGACGGCCCTCCTGGCCGCCCTCTCCTTCTGGCGGATCCGTAGGCATCCTGTCTGACGGAACACCGCTGCGGCTCGCTTCCCGAACACGACGACGGCCCGGACCGCCGGTATGTTCCGGGCCGTCCCGGGAAGGCGGAGGATACGAGATCCGGAATCGAGAGGCGCTTCCCTCACGAAGAAGACGCTCAGCGTGATGGGCGCCCCCGACACCGATCCGGGTGTTACGGGGCTGGTCGCCGGCCCGGCCCCGTCATGGCAGTTGCGGAACCAGCCGGCGATGATGCGGGAATTCGCCGGCTGGAGGACGGGCCCGGCGTCGCGCTGTGGCCGGGGGCTGTGGACCCCGCCTCGGCGGAATGCTGCTGTCCTCGGTCTACTCGTCGCGGGCGGCGTACTGGCAGCCGCGTTCTGGGGCCGGGGTGATTCCGAAGGCGTGAGCGTGCCGCCACTCCCGTCTCCGGCTTGCTGGAGGCGGGGTCGCTCGGTGCCGACAGCCGGTACAGCGTCCCGTATCAGGGGCCCGAGGCTGTCATCCGGCGCGTGTGCGGACGTGTCGACGCGAGCCGTGTCTGCTTCGCCCTCGGAGTCACCGATCAGGGCCGGGCCGCGATCACGGTCGACGTCCATCTGGAGCGGGCACGGGCCTCCAAGCCGGACGGGACGGCCACAAGCAGTGCGCGGCCCGCGTCCACCCGTCGATTCCGGTGGTCCGCCGGGGGCCGCCCGGTCACCGGGCCGAGGTCGGGAAGCGTGTTCTCCTCAGGGGTATCGCCGAGGTGAGCTCGAAAGCCGCCATTGATCAATCCTGGTGTGGCAACCGGCTTCCGCTCAGTGCCGGGTGTCAGTCATGAGCACGTCGACGCGGTTCTCGTACTCGCGGCGGGCCTTGCGCTGTGCCGGGATCGCCGGCCAGGGCGGCGATGGACCGGCCGTCCAGGTATGCGGCGCGCACGTCGTCGGTCTTGTCGGCCTTGATGGCCGGCCGGCGGCCGCCCTTGTTGCCCTTGGCGTCGGCGGCCCGCAGTCCGTCGTACGTCAGCTCGCGCTGGAGTTCGCCGGCGGCGAGGGTCTGCGCCATGAACTTCACCGTGGACAGCAGCTCTCCGGTGCGCGGGGGCGGGCGGTGAGGTCCATGGCGGAGAGCGCGCCGTCGTGGATGCGCAGGGCGAGGCGGTCGCGGTGGAGGACGTCGAGTACGTGCCCGGTGCTGCGCACGAGGCGGAACATCTCGGAGATGTGCACGGTGTCGCCCGGCCGCGCGTAGGCGAGCAGCTCGCCGAACTTCGGCCGTTCCAGCGGGTGGAGGCGGCTGGATGTGCCGGCATGTTCCTCGAAGACGACCGGGTCCTCGATCCCTGCCTCGCCCAAGACGAGGTTCTGACGGTCGGTCGACTGCTGGTCGGTCGACACCCGTTTGTAGACCAGGTTGGCCATGCCGCTCTCCGTGTCGGTGGTCGCATTCGACCCTAGCTGTCAGCAAACCCTGTCATCATCCGTCATCGGATCTGATTGGATCCGAGCCGCCGACGGGCCCCGGAATGTCCGGGTTCATTGGACGCGTACGGTGCCTGTCGTCATTCGTTCGTTTGACGGCACTTGAGAGCCGTGGTGTCCGGCCAGTGGTCCGGCGGCAAGTCGTCAGCGGCCGGCGAGAAGGCAGTCCAGCAGGGCCCGGAGCCCGTCCAGGTAGGTGTCCTCGGCGGTCAGCGGTGCCCAGCGGTCCGCGACCTGTGCCGAGCGGGGTAGCTCGCTCGGGTCGAGTTCGGCGAAGACATGTTCGCGGTAGGTCGCACGGTCATTGTCTGCGCGCCGTCGGGCCGCTGTCGTCCTGACCACGATCTCTTCGGCGGTGTAGTACCAGATCGCGCGGTAGCCGTGCACGGCCCGGTCGGGGAAGAGGCCCCATTCGACCAGGCCGTCGACGATCTGCTCGACGAACCACAGCGCGGATGTGGACAGCAGGTCGTCGGCGGTCAGTACCTCCACGATCCAGGGGCAGGCGGCGAGCGCCTAGTGGATGGCGGTGGTGGCGGCAATGACCCGCTCGCGGAGGTGGGCGGGCAGTTCGGGTCGGCGCAGGGTCCGTGCGGCGTAGTCGTCCAGCAGCAGGACGAGCAGTTCTTCCTTGTCGCGGACGTGGTGGCAGAGCGCCATAGGCGTACTGCCGATCTCCGTGGCCAGCCGCCGCATGGTCAGCCGGTCCACTCCTTGCTCGGCCACGATCCGGCGGGCTGTCTCGATGATCTCCTCGCGGGAGATACGGGGAGGTCGGCCCAGGACTTTGCGCGGTGCGGACGGTTGCGGCATCCCCATCATCCCCCAGGTGTCGACACGGGCCACCTCTCTGGGCTAATTTTTCTTACATGTATAGAAACTCTCGTGGGAGACCTGGAGTGGTGCTGGCGGCAGCCGCCGTCGCCCAGTTCGTCGTCGCCCCGGGCCTGGCCATCGCCGCCGCCATTTTCGTGCTCGCGGCGGTCGTGGCAATCGGCGTGCTGCCGCGCCGCCGGGCCGTCACACCTCTCCCGCAATCCACCGCCCCCACCCAGAACCAGTTGGAAGGAACACCGTCATGATGACGACCACCACCGTCGACCTGTTCGCCTCGGCGCTGCATTTCCACCCCGACGGCGACGTCCGAGCCGTCGAACGGCAGACGACGAGCAGCGGCTCCGGCGCCTGGCAGATCGCCACGTTCCACGTCGAGACCGACGCCGACGTGCACGCCGATTACTGGGAGATGCACCCGGAAGCAGCAGAAGCGGTGTGTTGCCTGACCGGCGGTATCCGCCTCTACTTCCGTCCCGACAGGCCCGGCGACGCCGAGGACATGGTGCAGTTGCAGGCAGGCGCCGCCGTGATCGTCCCCCGCGGCCGCTGGCACCGCCTGGAGCTGGAGGCGCCCAGCGACCTAATGTCGATCACCCTTCGCAACGGCACCCGCCTCGAAAAGCGCACCGACACCCACTGACCGTGAGGTGGCCCGGCAGACG